>DFZI01000062.1 GCA_002383665.1 Dehalococcoidia bacterium UBA4060 | reverse complement strand
TTCCCACACGCCAGATCAATTTCAGCCATCCCAGTGAAGAGGAGTTCGCCCGTTTACTTGATTTCTACCAGGTTGAATGGCTGTATGAACCACGCTCTTTCCCCCTTGCTTACGATCATAACAGGATAACCGAGATGTTTACCCCTGATTTTTACCTGCCAGAAATCGATCTGTATATAGAGTTGACCACTACCAAGCAAAGCTTGATTACAGAAAAAAACCGCAAGGTGCGCCACCTTAAGGAGCTATATCCTGATATCAATATACGTTTACTTAATAAGGGTGATTATCTGAAGCTACTGGCTAAATTTGGGTTCATACCTCCCGTAGAAAACAAAATGGCTGGCGTCCAGAGATACCTTTTTAATAAGACCCAGATTCAGCACAGGGTAAAATCGCTGGCCAAGGAAATCTCAGCAGATTATAATGGTTTGGACCTGGTACTGATAGGCATTTTAAAGGGAATGATTTGCTTTATGTCTGATCTAATGCAGAACATATCCATACCACTGGAAATAGATTTTATGGCTATTTCAAATCCTTCTACCACGGAGAATACGTCAGTTAAGATAACCAAGGACCTTGCTATTGATATTAAGGGTAAACATGTATTGA
This sequence comes from Dehalococcoidia bacterium UBA4060, assembly GCA_002383665.1. Classification (GTDB taxonomy): domain Bacteria; phylum Chloroflexota; class Dehalococcoidia; order GIF9; family UBA5629; genus UBA6808. The sequence goes on along the minus strand of DFZI01000062.1, from coordinate 13,665 downwards.
TGGTGGAAGATATTGTCGATACCGGAATGACACTTAATTTTATCCTTAACTACCTGTCAGCAAAAGAGCCCGCCACCCTCAAAGTTTGTACACTTCTGGATAAGAGAATACGTCGCTTGATCGATGTTAGACTTGATTATGTGGGTTTTGAGATACCAGATGAATTTGTAGTTGGATACGGGCTTGATGTCGGAGGCAAATACCGCAATTTACCTTTCATTGCTACTCTGGAATAAAAAATGTCCCAAGTAACCTCAGCCTTCCGGTTCCTCACACCCCCCCTTTACACTATTCAGCCTTCGCTTACCTTGTGTTGGGGTCCTCTGCCTCCCCGTTTTAACTTTGATTACTTGGGACACTAAAAAATTAGCACATACTCGCATATATGTCAATACCATTATTAAAGCTAAAATGTAGCTGGAAAACAATTTTTTACTACGGTCAGTTCAGACAATCAAAACTAACAGTGCAGTCTTGATAGAGCAAGGAAATAGGATTGATGCATCAATTATTCCATCAATCACTATCCGTAGATACATTCATTGCAACTATCATTAGCATCGTATTCCTGTTATCATTATTAATCATAATTTATATGTTACAGGCTTTCGTAATAATTGATTCTTGCAGTATGTTGAGCGCATGAAAAAAGATAATACAGCCGCGTTGCTTGAATTTGCCTTATCTGTCAAAGGTTACTTGACCGAGAATGAAGGACTCAGACTTTTTGAGCTGGCATTAGAAGCCGCTAATTTAGGACCTTGCCTTGAGATCGGCAGTTTCTGTGGGAAATCGACCGTCTACCTAGGCGCAGCCTGCCAGTGGAAAGGAACAACCCTCTTTACCATCGACCACCATCATGGATCAGAGGAGCAGCAACCGAGTCAGCTTTATTTTGACCCTGAAATATATGATAAGAAGGCAGGTCACATTGACAGCCTTCCATCATTACGAACAACACTGGAAAACTCAGGGTTGGAGGATACAGTTGTGCCTATGATCACAACCTCCAGAGCGGCTGCCAAAAGCTGGTCAATACCACTCAGCCTGGTTTTCATTGATGGCGGTCACAGCTATAATTGTGTGCTAACCGACTATCAATGCTGGAGTCGTCACCTCATCAAGGGCGGATATTTGGTCTTTCATGATATTTACCTGGATCCCACACAGGGAGGGCAGGCTCCTTACGAAGTATACAAACTCGCACTTGATAGCGGGATTTACATAGAGCTTCCCTTGTCAGGATCACTGGGAATATTACGCCGTATTTAAATCGCCTGGGCCAGTGCCAGACTAAACGAGGATTGGGGCCGTAGCATATCGGCTGCCAACACCACCGCTGCCGACGTCCATGTTGGTTTTTCCAGTGGCCATATTTCGTTCTCAGGATAGGCTACTCCGTACCAGTATGCACCATCTTCGTCACGTAAATGGTGCAGCCAGTTATAAACCATAGCAGACTTCTTATACTCACCCTGTACTGCCAGTGACATGGCCAGTTCACTTGTTTCTGCTGCGGTCACCCAGGTCTTCTCGAGATTGCATATCGATCCTTTGCCATGAACAATAAACTTGTCCCAGCCATCATCTATTCTATCCACCGCCTCCTGACCATTAATAACCGAGCAGAGCGCAGGATAGTACCAATCCATTGCAAAGGCTGAAAAACCACCGTTTTCCTGTATCATTTCATAGGGCAACGGCATATTGAGAATAGCTTTGCGCAGTCTGGCATTGGCCTCCTCCCACTCTCTATGTTCTTCGCCCAATAACCTGCCTAACTTTAAAGCACATTTAATGCTGAGATAGGAGGAACTGCAGCTTGTAATCTGTGCGGAGGGATAAACCTCGCCCCTGGCATCCCGCGCCCAGTATATTTCTCCACCGGGGCCACGCATATCGAGTATATACTCAATAGCCGAGCACACACAGGGCCACATTTTTCTGGTAAAGCGCAGGTCATTATTGACCAGATAGTGGTACCAGATGCCTACTGCGATATAGGATATGGCATGCGATACCTTGTAAGTATCTTTCGGCCTATCGTACTGGTAAGTGGCATACCAGCTTCCATCGGACATTTGCTTTCCTGCAAGCCATTCATAGGCTTTCTTGGCCTCATCAGGATACCTGCCGGCATCGATTGCCATGGCGCATTCGACATGTGTCCACGGCTCCACTATTCCCCCGGCTATATCAGGGACGGAGCCCTCCTTTTCCTGTATAGCAATGATACTTTCCAGAGTAGGCTGTAAAAACTGGTCGGAAATGAGCATGTCAAGGTCATTCAGGATATTATTTGAAATCATATTTCACCCCGCTTTTGCACTTCTCTGTACTGCGATGGCATCCTTATAATAATCAACCGTTTCCCGGGCTGTGTTATCCCAGTTAAACATGTGCGCAACTCTCTTCTTTCCTTTGTCACCAAGTTCTTTGCGTTTGCTCTCATTGTCCAGCAACAATGTAATAGCTTCAATGATAGCTCTGGTATCACCGGCGGGTATCAGTATGCCTGCATCCCCAACTACTTCCGGCAGTGCTCCTGCCCTGGTAGATATGACAGGCGTTCCGCAGGCCATAGCCTCAGCCGCGGGCAGGCCGAATCCCTCATACATGGATGGCACTACAAGCATAGTCGCTGATGAATAGTAGCCGACAAGTTCATCTGTATTGATCTTGCCTGTGTATCGTACGCAATCCTCCAGCTTTAGGGAACGTAGCAAGCCATCAGTATAGCCGTTATGCATCGGCTGCCCCACAATTATGAGCTCGATCTCCCTTGTCTTACGTAATTCTGCTACAGCCTCCATGAGGAATTTCAATCCTTTCAATGGTGTGTCGCCACTGTTGATTACCAGTATCCTGTTGGAAGCTCGAGGCCCCTGACGTGTTTCTTTAAACACGTCCTGATCCACCCCACAATAAATTACCTTGAATTGGTCGGCCTCCAGGTTGAAGCCATTGGTAATCTCACGTAGTGAGTTCTCTGAATCAGTAATAAAATGAGAAAGTTGCGAAGCAACCTTTATCTGCATGTCGACAAAGGCATACCATCGTTTGATACCCAGGGATCGTATGAAATTAGGCGAAGCCCTGAGTGCCAGCGCGCGATCGATTGTAATAGGATGATGGATAGTCGTCACGAGCGGAACGCCCATCTGGTTGATTTTCAATATACCATCACTGATACACTGGTTATCATGTACGATGTCATATTTCTTACTGTGCCCATTCTGACGGAACATATTGTAGGCACGCATCCCGAACGTTTTGGGTTCGGTAAAAAAACCCCCACATTCCCCTATCCATTCAACAAAATTTGGCCAGGTGTTCAACCAAAAAGGATTGATAAAGTAACGTCTTATCTCAGAAAAACGGTAGAGGTCAAGGCTGGGCAGCTTGATCAATTTTATGCCATCAGCCAGATCGGGATAGGGAGGCCCGGATACCACATCCACTTCGTGTCCAAGTTTTTGAAGTGCTTGACTGAGATAACGGACATATATCCCCTGCCCGCCGGAATACTTGTAAGCCCTGTAGCTCAGTAAACAAATTCTCATCTGACCAGCCAAATCTCATATACTTTGAACTACACAGGGTAACATTTTACACGCAATCTGTATAATTATCAATCGCTAAACAGGTAATTATTGTAGAGCAGTCCGCCCTTTTTGTCGGATTGTTATAACTATGTTATTATCGTATCTTAAATTTTTTACCGGATGATCGCTTACTATCTATTGCCTCAGAATAAACATCTGCTGTTTTTCTGGCTGCATCCTTCCAACTAAACTGCTCAAGTATCCGCTTTCGACCGAGTATGCTCAACTCACGTAAACGGTGGGGATTTTCTATTAATCCTTTTATCGCGTTTACCAGTGATTTTGAATCTGCCGGCGGAACAAGTATGCCTGCGTTACCTACAATCTCTGGTAATGCTCCCGCGGTAGTTGATACTACCGGCGCCCCACATGACATTGCCTCGGCAGCCGGCAGGCCGAATCCTTCGTATGTAGAAGGCACTGCTACAATTGTCGCTGTTCGATAAAGCCTGATCAGCTCATCAGTATCGATCTGGTTGTAGAAAATGACACTATCTGTTATACCCAGTCTGTCCATCAGCTTCTCAGTTACACCATCGCCCATCGTCTGGCCTACTACAACCAGTCTTAGGTCATACTGCTTGCGGAGTTCTGATAGCGCCTCCAGCAGGAATCTCAACCCTTTAACTATAGTATCCCTGCTCATCACCATTAATATTATGTTATCTTCTCGTCTGACATCTTCACCCGGACTGAATATTTTAGTATCGATGCCATTATATATGACTTTAAGCCTGGAGGTAGGCACCTCAAACACTTCTGTAATATGACGCTTTGCCATCTCTGAAACGGTGATGATATGCTCGATCTGCTTAGCAACCTTGATCTGCATTCCTGTAAATGAAAACCACCTGCGGTAGCCCAATTTATCCTTGAGTGACTTCGCCGACTGAATGGCCAGGTCACGATCGATTGTAACAGGATGATGAATCGTCTCAACCACCGGGAAGCCAAAATTCATGATGTCAACTATACCGTAGGCCAGCGTCTGGTTATCATGAATCACATCATAAGTCTTCGCCTGTCCTCCAGTCAGATACTTAAAGGCGCGCATCCCGAATGTTAATGGCTCGGAGAAATAGCCAGTCATGGCAAGAGCCCATTCGGCAAAATCTGGCCACGTGTTCAGTCTGGAGGGTTTAATAAACATTCTCTGCACAGAGGCCATTGAGTATAAGTCCAGGCTTGGCAGCCTGATTAGCCCGACACCATCATCCACGACTGGATAGGGGGGCCCCGAAACTATATCGACTTCATGGCCAAGGTCGCATAGTGCCTTACTCAGGTAGCGCATATAAATACCTTGCCCCCCTGAGTAGGGATAGCTACGGTAGCTAAGTATACATACGCGCATTGAAACTCATATACTCCTTGAGCTCATCAGGTAGATGACAGATCTATCCAAACAACCCTATCTGGCTTTACCCTGGTCGGCCACTGCTCTGCGTGCCTTCTCCAACTCGGCCTTATCGGCCAGGTAATAGCTCCTGATCGTGCTAAGATCCTTATTTAACTCATAAACCAGAGGTATGCCTGTAGGAATGTTGAGGTTAACTATGTCCTGCTCCGAGATGTTGTCCAGGTATTTCACCAGTGCCCGCAGGCTGTTGCCATGGGCAGACACAATCACCTTTTTGCCTCTAATTAATGCTGGTGCAATGCTCTTATACCAGTAAGGCAGACAACGTTTATACGTGTCTTTGAGGCTTTCAGTCAAAGGAAGTTGTGATTCACTCAGATTGTTATATCGCACATCACGGCCTGGATATCGTTCATCTGACCTTTCCAGCGGTGGAGGAGGAACATCATAACTGCGCCTCCAGATTAACACCTGATCCTCGCCAAACATACTGGCAGTTTCTGCTTTATTTAGTCCTTGCAATGCACCGTAATGCCGCTCATTCAGCCGCCATGAGTTTCTCACCGTTATCCACATAAGATCCATCTCATCCAGCACCAGCCATAGGGTGCGTACGGCACGTTTAAGAAATGAGGTATAAGCCAGGTCAAATGTAAAACCATTTTCTTTTAGAGTCCTCCCTGCCATTCTGGCCTCCTCAATACCCTTGTCTGAAAGGTCCACGTCGGTCCATCCGGTAAACCTGTTTGCCCGGTTCCAGGTACTTTCCCCATGACGCAGCAATACCAGTTTGACCATATGATTTTCTCCATAAATACTATAGAATATAAAATAAATAATTTTTGATTTTATTTAATTACGGTTTTTATTATAACCAAAGCTAACGGGTATTGCATTATCACGAGGAGAAGAAATTGACACGAGTGATTAACCTCAGCAGCGACCTGGGATTCCTCAGGATAGCGACGGCGGTGCCTCGTATTAAAGTGGCCGATGTAGACTGGAACATCGCAGCCATACTTAACCTGATTGAGAAGGCTGCAAATGCTGGTGTACAGGTGTTAGCTTTCCCAGAAATGTGCATTACAGGCTATACCATCCAGGATCTAATACAGCAGCAGGCACTCCTCACCAAAACCATGAAAGGGCTTGAACGCATTATTGAAGCCAGTTCCAACCATAATATGTTCATAACAGTAGGGCTGCCCATGGTAGTAGACCAGAAGCTGTTTAACTGTGCTGCCCTGATTTGCTCGGGGCAGGTACTGGGCATCGTCCCCAAGACATATACACCTTCTTACAAAGAATTCTATGAACAGCGTTGGTTCACATCAGCCGAAGACGCATGCTCCGATAGCTGTCATATTAATGGCAAGTCCGTTCCCTTCGGTTCTAACATACTTGTGTCATTGCAGGGATTCCCCTCGGCCATTATTGGAGTTGAAATCTGTGAAGACCTGTGGGTACCGCTGGCACCCCACGAGTATCAAGCCTTGGCCGGTGCGACGGTACTCATTAATATCTCTGCCAGCAACGACATATTGGGCAAGTCAGAATGGCGTCGCAATATTGCAATCTCCGAATCAGGACGCTGTGCTGCGGCTATCTGTTACGTGTCTGCCGGCCCAGGAGAATCATCCAATGACATTGTCTTCGGCGGCCATTCATTGATTGCTGAAAATGGAACACTTCTGAAAGAATCACCAAGTTTTCTTAACGGGGAACCCTTATGCATAGCTGACATTGATATCGAAAGGCTTATACATGACCGCCTTATGCTCAACAGCTTCCGTCAATCAACATCGCATATAAAACCTTTCAGGATATTCGAGGCCAGCGTTACCGATCCTGCTGCCTCTATATTACACCGTGATATAGATCCGCATCCCTTCGTTCCTGCCGATACTGCCCGCCGTGCCGAACGCTGCCATGATATTTTTTCGATGCAGGTCGCTGCTCTATCCACTAAGCTAACCGGCTCTAATATTCAAAAACTCACTCTTGGTGTATCCGGGGGGCTGGATTCAACTCTGGCCCTTCTTGTCGCGGTAAAAACGATGGATCATCTGAATTTGCCACGCACCAATATACATGCCTTTACCCTACCCGGTTTCGGCACTACCAGCCGCACTAAAAATAATGCGATATCTTTATGTAAAGCTCTTGGGGTGAGCTTTACAGACATCAATATAACACGCACATGTAAGGCCCATATGAAGGATCTCAACCATAATGGGGATGAGGATGTCGTTTTTGAGAATATACAGGCACGCTACCGCACAGAGTTATTATTCAACAAGGCCAATGCGATTGGTGGTATCCTGATGGGTACAGGCGACCTTACGGAGACGGCGCTTGGCTGGAGCACTTTCTCAGGCGATCATCTGTCACATTACCATATCAATGTATCTGTGCCCAAAACACTGGTGCGCTACCTCATTCGCTGGGTAGCTGATGAGGAGCTTACTGAGAGTCCTGTACAGAAGGTGCTCTATGATGTGCTGAATACACCAATTTCACCTGAGCTGAAAAGGCCTGTTAAGGGCGAGATCACTCAGAAGAGTGAGGACATTATCGGTCCTGTCGAGCTGGCTGATTTTTATCTTTATCCTTTTATAAGGTTGGGCACAAACCCGGGTAAAATTCTCTTTCTGGCCAATGAAGTTCGTAAACGCAAGCTATTCGATGACAGGTATACACTGGAGGAACTGCACCGATGGCTGCTCAACTTCATCAAACGATTCTTCGCCAACCAGTTCAAGCGCACCTGCATGCCAGAGGGGCCTAAAATCGGCTCAGTCAGTCTTTCACCTCGCGGCGACTGGCGTATGCCTTCGGATGCCGAGGTCGCTTTATGGCTGGAAGACCTTGAGCAGATGTATTTCAAGCTGAGGCAAAAGCCTTAATCTATTTTTCTGAACTTATCTTTGGGCGCACCACAGATAGGGCATTCATCGGGCGCTACCCCTACCGAAACATAGCCGCATACACTGCATACATAGTAGTCTACGCCCTGCGGATCCATAATGCGGTCCAGAGCTTTTTCATAAAGCCTGGCGTGTCCCTTCTCTACATCCCTGTGATAGCCAAAGATAGTGGATACTGACTTGTTGCCTTCCTCCTCCGCATCCCTGATCATTTCAGGATAGGACTCAGTGGCATAATTTTCCCTCTCGAAAGCCGCCTGCAGGTTCTCCTGTGTATCTGCAATCACTCCCAGCAGACGCAGATGGTGAAAGGCATGCACCGCCTCCGACTCAGCGATAGCACGGAACAGCCCAGCGATTGCTGGATATCCTTCCTGCTCGGCCTTAATAGCGAAGGCCATGTCACGTATGTTGGCCTTTGACTCTGCATCCAGGCCTGCTTTGAGATTCTTCAGTGTTTTCCTGCCTTTGATATTTGGGTTTTCCCATGCCACAATTTTGTCGCCCGTCGCTCCGCAAATAGGGCAACGCTCAGGCTTGACATCTGATATTTCCAAGTGCCTGCAATGAGTGCAAAACCACATATATACTGTCCTCCCACATGTATTTGCGAAGATTATAACAGGTTTGTTCAGCCTTGAAGCATGGCTATCACACCGCGATGGATCATGGACACAGCAATAGCCGCCAGCAAAAGGGCAAATATTTTAGACAACGCCAGCACCCCACCCTTACCTAAAAGTTTAATCAGCCTGTTGGCCTGTGTAAAGAAAAGCCANNTATTGATCAATCAATATCAGCAACGTTGTCAGCACGGCTGGTCCCACCACCAGCGGAGTGCCCAGAGGAACTATGCCTATCACATTATCACCATCTGTCGCACGTGTCTCAAACATCTTCCCCGCTATTAGTTCCTTGGCACCCAGTAGGAATAATATCAATCCTCCTGCGACCAGGAAATCATTCACTGTGATCCCCATAAACATAAATATGCCCTTGCCTATAACAATGAAAGCCATGCCCAATACCACCGCAGTAATGAGTGCGTGACGTATCACGACAGTCCTCTGTTTTTCGGTCATTCCCTGGGTCAGGGTCAACACAATTGGGATCGTGCTTAGCGAGTCCATCGCCACAAACAGCGGCACGAAGGTCAGGCCAAGATCACGTAGCAATGACAGGAATGTTTCCACTAAGTTACTCCTCTAAATTAACAATATGACAACCACACAATCCAACATCAGTTTCTGCTCTTTATAGTAGTTTTATCCATGCCAGAAATATGCGTCACCATCAGCTATTATTATAACCCTTTAAGTGTATCGCCTTTATCCAGCAGATAGCCTCACAGTTGCTATGTAATTTCAGGTAGAGACCTTGTTAGTAGAATCCACACTTTAATGGCATTGATTGTCAAGAACTTCCAGGCTAATAATCATGAACCTTCAGGCTTGACGTTTATAACTGGTAGGGTCATACTAAATAGTACCATAGTCATAGTACATATATACCACTGCACTAATTGCTGAGCGGTGAAAAATTAAAAGTAGAATCATATGGTTGGGAGTTGTTGCTTTCATTGGAGTTTTTATGCTGGGCATGATTGTTGCTATTCCCAGAAGTTCCTCTGCTGATACAGCACAGTTCGTTTCATCTACTGACCTGATAAAAACTTATAAGAATGCGTTGACTGAACCTCTCAACAAGGCAATCGGTGAGGTTAAGAACCGTGACATAGCCGATTTTTCACAAAAGCTTGTCTCCAGTCGTTTGATCTCGGTAAAACAGCATCAGGCGATGCTGGCAATGGGGAAATGGCTGATCTGGTGCCCGATATAGCAAAAATTCAGAAGAATGCATTAGATACCACTCTTAAAGAAGCTGGCAAGCAGTTAAAAGATAAGGAAATCTCTGATTTCTATAACAGGTTCCTCTCAAATTGCGGCCTCGATGAATAAAAAGGCCAAACCAAGCGGCTAATTCGTTCTTATTCTGACTATTATCTGTTTAATACAGCTTCCGCCAGTAAAACAATTGACCGCTATCCATGCCATGATTTAAGATGTTGGCATATCTAAATGGTGCGAAAGAAAACATTCTACTGTATTTCACTGATCCTATTGTTTGCTGGTTGCATGAATACCCCATCGTCGGTTCCTCAGGGATCAGATATCTCGTCAACTATCTCAGCGCATATAAGGCCCTTGCAAACGCACACTTATTCCGGAGACCGTGGTGCCATCATCTTTTCAATCAATCAACTTGAAGATCGAAGCCTGAAAGATGTCTGTAACCGTATTATTAAGACCTTTGCCGAAAAGGAAATTCCCGTTGATGTAAGTATAACTGCCCCCAAAGACATTAAAGAACCGGATTACCTCGATTTCCTGGTACCCTATTCAGATGTAGGATTGATCGATGTTAATCTTGACGGGACAGATTTCGAATGGTTAGTCACTGATTCGCCCTATGACGAAAATGCCCATACCTACTTAAAAGCACAACTCCAACATGATTCATCCTATATAAATACACGCTTTGGTTCGGCACCAGTAGCTTGCGTCTTTCCCTATGAACGTTTTAATGAATACAACTATAAAATCCTGCAGGATGCCGGATTCAGCATAGTTAGTTCAATTGAGAAGGGTGATTTTACTGCTTCACGGCAGCCAGTAAGCTGGTCTGGAAAGGATGATGATAGGGGATTATACAGGCTACCCATAGTCGCTGAGGTTAGCTATCCGAGCATTACTCCGTCGCTTGAAGCACACACATTATCTCCAGGAGAAGATAATAATAAGATACTGGATAAAATCGCCAAAAGTGTCAATAAGTTCAGCCTGGCGGTAGTTTCCATTCAGCCACGTTCACTCACAGGCTCTGATGGAAGGATTGACAGCGATAAAATACAGCAATTATCCAGGCTGATCGACCTGAGTGGACAATATGGCGAGATAGTGACATATAACGGCTGGCTGCGATATGCGCAGAACTATATCGGCGTCAAGCAGTCAGGTTCAAGAATACTTCCAGATTATAATGGAGGCCCCACGGTTATATTCAGGCTGGATGACGTATCTAAAGGTTGGCACGAGGATGCTGATATAGAGCTGATAAAGTTGTTCAAAAGCAATGGAGTGCCCCTCGATTGCGGGGTTATATCAAATGCCAGCGGCACCAATTCCTATGAATTGCCATGGCTCAAACAATACGTTGACGAGGGGTCAGTAGGGATAAGTGTCCATGGCTTTGACTGGACCTATTACCAGCTTGATACTTCCCAATCAGGTCTGGCTTACGAGTTCATTAAATTTAAGCTGTTAAAGGCCAGAGACCAGTACCTGAACTACTTTGGTGTATCTCCGGTGGCATTCACTGTCCCCACAGATTTTTATGATAGGTCCGGTTATCAGGCTGTTGAAGAGGCCGGCTTCAAAATATTTTCAACCCAGTCTGCGGTGGAGCCACATCCATCAAATATACCTGTGGACTTTGATGGCAGGAAAGACCCCAAAGGAATGTACCGTTTACCTACGGCCAGCGATGTTTGCGTCTGGGAAAATGAGAAGTTCACCACTGTATATGATGTCAGTAAGTTGCTTAAACTGAATAACTACTGCCAGTATTATGAAACCATTCCACCAGTGAGTCTTGATAACGATTTTGGTTACATGGTATGCAGGGAATTGAAAATACTAAACGTTGCAGTTATCGGCCTGCATCCCAGCGCCTTTGTTGATGATGAAGGTAAAATTTATGAGGAAAGACTGAAAGAAGTTGACAGCATCATCAAGTGGGTGAAAACATTTGCATCTGTAACTACATTCGAGCAATGGTACAATTACCACGCGTCAGAGAGATAGTATGATATTTCAGGTAAAAGCTCACATCTTTGATATTGTCACTAATAATCAGGATTCTGGCGTCGATATTCTAAGAAACTGGTCGGGGTGAGTGGATTCGAACCACCGACTTCATGGTCCCAAACCATGCGCGCTAGCCGCTGCGCTACACCCCGCAGACAAAAGTATAGGATTACAGCCAGATCAGCGTCAAGGATGGGAATAAATTGTGTAGTACACTATCGGCAGTTCGGGCAGATATCAAAGAAGTCTGCAGGCAGTCCCGCCTTTTTACGTATGTATTCAAGCTGTGCTTCAGGTGCCCATTGAATGCCGCACTTCGAGCAGCTTTTTAGTTTAAATTTCACTTTCCAGTTATAAATTTGACGGACGCCATTTTTATCTTCCATTCTGATGGCATGCGTCGGGCAGACATAGAAACACGAACCACAGCCGATACATGATCTGGCTTTTTCCAGNNAAGGGGGGAGCAGGTTCTTTAGTAATACCACGGTTAACCAGGCTGATAGCGCTGACGCCGACAATCTGCTCACAGGCACGTACACAAAGTCCGCAGACGATACAATCATTCTTCTCCCAGTATTCCTGGGTGAACGATGGTTTAACCACGCCGTACTCAGCAGCCAACTCCTTGATCACCGCGTTCTCGGAGCATCTGGTAAGCAGGAGATCGAGCAGCATTTTGCGGTTACGTATCACACGATCGCTGTCGGTCTGAACGACGAGACCTTCTTCAACAGGATAAAGGCATGAAGTCACAATACGGGTCCGAGGGCCACGTGTAACCTCTACTATGCAGAGACGGCAAGCCCCGTAAGGTTCGATCGCATCATTATGACACAACGTTGGGATTTTGATCCCATTATCTTTTGCCGTCTGCAAAATGGTCTGCCCACTTTGAGCATTAATTTTTTGGCCGTTTATAGTTAGAGTTACCTTTTCATTCAATGCCTATTGCTCCCAATTTACAAATATCGTAGCATGTCCTGCACTTTATACATTTAGACTCATCCAGAATCACCGGTTTCTTCTTTGCGACGAAGGTAATAGCACCGGTCGGGCAGGTTTTTACACATCTTCCACATCCCGGGCATTTTTCATTAATAATATAAAATCGTATAAGTGCTTTGCAAACGCCAGCCGGACATTTTTTGTCTTTGATATGCGACAGGTATTCGTCGGAGAAATAATTGATAGTTGTCAGTACAGGATTGGGGGCAGAGCTGCCCAGTGCGCAGAGAGCGCTATCCTGAAGGTGTGCCCCCAGTTCCTTGAGCAACTCAAGATCAGTTTCCTTGCCTTTACCATCGCATATATCGCTTAAAATCTGGCGCATCCGTTTTATTCCCTCGCGGCAGGGAACGCATTTACCGCAGGATTCCTCTTCAAGAAAGGTAAGGAAGTAGCGGGCTACATCAACCATGCAGTTATCCTCGTCCATGACGATCATGCCACCCGAACCCATCATGGATCCTGCCTTGGTAAGCTCGTCAAAATTAACAGGCAGGTCAAGCATCTTCTCTGGGAGACAACCGCCGGAAGGACCGCCGGTCTGAACTGCTTTAAATTTTTTTCCACCTCTTATGCCGCCACCTATGCCGAAAATAATATCCCTTAATTTCATGCCGAGGGGAACTTCCACCAGGCCCGTATTATTTACTTTGCCTGTTAGGGAGAAAATCTTGGTGCCGGTATTGCCGCTTACGCCAATGGAATTAAACCACTCAGAACCCTTATTAATGATCAACGGAATGTTGGCCCAAGTCTCAACATTATTCAGGTTGCTGGGCCTGTCCCACAGCCCTTTTTCAATGGTATGGACATACTTTGCTCGCGGCTCACCAGGCTTTCCTTCCAGTGAGGCCATGAGGGCTGTGGACTCACCACAAACAAATGCGCCTCCGCCCCTG
>DFZI01000037.1 GCA_002383665.1 Dehalococcoidia bacterium UBA4060 | reverse complement strand
GAGAAGGTTTTTAGACAGCCTGATATGAGTATTTTAATGAGGAGGGAATTTATATCGAAATGACCTTTGTCACCATCACGGGTCAAAGCGATCAAAGTGAAAGACTTAGAGGATACTCTATCTGTGTGTTTTTTATTCAAGGTTAAACACATATGCTGATAGTTGTTTGATGGCTGATAGCTGTAAAGAAAGATAGACAGTGCAATGCCGGTGAGACTATCGGCATTGTGAGCATGAATAAATAAGGCTGGCTCCTTCTTAAAAAGGGCCAGCCTTTGCTTGTGTAGAACTTGCAGCTAAGTTTTGAAGGTGAGTTTGAGGGTATCACCCAGGTCAATCAGGTCATTATCCTTCAGCAATTGCCTGCCTTTGCCCGTGATCGGCACTCCATTCAGCCGGGTGCCGTTGGTGCTGCCGTTGTCTTCAATGTAGTACTCATTGTTCTTGTGTTCGAAACGCAGGTGCTGCCGGGAGATGAGGTCTGCTTTGTCCTGTTTGATAAGGGAGATGAAATCGTTCCTGCCCAGCATCTTTGTATTTCCTCTCAGGGCGATGTGTTCGCCATCCGCCGTAACGAATCTGGCGCCACTGCCTATCGTGGTGTGTCTTGTCCCGGTGCTGGTTTCAGTCTTCGGATGGCAGCCCGTCCCCTCTCCTGTCAGGGCTACGGCGGGCTTCGGCTTGGTTGTCAGGAAGATGATCACCGCGGCTGCCGCAGCCAGGATGGCAATAAGCAGAGCGTACGACATCCATGTATTACTCCCTGCCCCGTTGCCCATGTCCGGGAACCAGGACAGGAAACCGCTTTCATTGCTGCTGGTGGCTTCTGACGCCGCTTCATAAACGGCAGGCGCTACCGAAACGGTGACACTGGCACTGACACTGCCATCAACATTGGTGGTGGTCAGGGTATAGGTGGTTGTAGAAACAGGGCTTATGGTGCGGCTGCCGGAACTTGAGACCGTGCCGATGTCGGGGGATATGGTTACGGTGAAGTCCCTTTCCAGCACGTCGCTCAACGTCCAGCTCAAAGTTGCCGTCTGTCCCTGCTGGAGGCTGGCCACGTCAACTGAAAATGAGTTGATGACCGGCGGCGGATCGATCTGTAACTGAGGCTGGACAGGTGCCGGGACGGGCTGGATTATATACTGCGGCTGTTCGACCACTATCACGCGCGGGGAGACGAAGGTGGACCATCTGTATGGGTGTGGCCAGTCGTAGGCGGTATGATGTGGTGGTGGGGGAGGCATCACCGGCGCAGACGGTATATAGTGGGTGGGAGGTGTCGGGGGTGTAGGAGGCGCAGGAGGAGTAGGTGGAGGGTGAACCTGCTGTTTGTTCGACTGTCACATTTTGTTCAACGGTCACGCTGACGGTCACATTATCTGATGCGAATGATGGTGTGGCCAGGAATAGCAGCGAAGAGAAGGAAAACAGCGCTGCTGCCAGGATAGGGGCTGCTTTTCTGATGCTCATGTATCTCTCCTTTTAGTTTATTTTGCAGTTTTAATCTTTGTGATCAACATACAGGCATCAGGGCGTATCCGCTTGTCCGGACGCTAATTGGTCGCTAATAGATATCTGATATGTAGCTGATAGTTGCCTGACAAGCCGCTGCTGATCCGCTGATGGTAGCTAAAAGGTGAACTGGTTTACATCCAGGGTCATGCTCTTATTTGCTGGCTCAGGCGCTGGAAAGAGGTGAGGGAGATGAGGTTGAGCTGTGTTGGACGCTATCTCAGGGTAAAACGGGAATATCAGGTTAACGGGGCAAACAAGTTGCCCGGCGCAGTCTCAGGCACGATGACATTTAGCGACGAGGGTATGGCGCGGATGGTAACCGGAGTCCTCGTAAAAGGATCGCCGTCGATGTGAACTGGCAACGGGCGCTCAGACTCGACGACTATTTCTCTGCACTGGTAATACTCTACCTTCGGATCCTGGAGATGTCTACGCGACAGGACTTTAACCGCATGTTGCACAAAGGTAAAGAAGCCATCACCCTTAAAAACGCACACATCTAATTTGCCATCGTTCATGCAGGCCTTAGCCCCGATTGCCATCACGCCTCCATAAAGCTGGATATTGCTGACAACAACCAGCGGTGTGCTGGTCTCTATCACTTCTCCATCCAGCTTGAGCCGGATGTCGGTGCTGGAGTATTTATAGCCTGACTCAATTGCGCGGGGCACATAAGCCCATGAGCCTAATGCCCTTTTCTCCTTCAAAGAGATACTTTCTGTGATCGCTGCATCCAGTCCAATACCTGACCACATCAGAAAATATCGTCCGGAGACCTCGCCCATATCGACTGCTATGGTGCGTCCTGTTACAAGCACTTGCGCAGCATCCAGCAGCACCTTCCGATAGTAATTGGCAGGTAACGGGCGCTCAATTCTCTCCTCCAGATCAGCGATCAATTTGAACACCCTCGTGCCCGGGAGCATCGGGTTTAATGAGGGAATACCCATTTGCAATGCCCACGAATTGGTTGTTCCTACGGGACGAACTCCCAGCGCCACCCCAGTGCGCAGCAGCCCATTAGCCACCTCATTAATCGTGCCGTCCCCACCTGCAGCGATAACCACTTTGGCACCTCGATTAACAGCATGCCGGGCTAACTCGGTTGCCTCTGACGGCTTCCCAGTTTCCCGTAAGGTGACAGACCAGCCATGGCGACCTAAGAATGCAATCACATCGTCAAGCTCGTGTCTCACGATCACCTGCCCACTATAAGGATTGTAGATCAACTCAGCCTGCATTAGAATCCTGCCATCAGTTTGATTCTTCTTCGCTCTGACCTGTCACCCTGTCGGTTGCTCTGTCTCATTGTAAGACTATCGCAGCATGGTTTTGCTAAAGCTGGCAAGCCTTCTTTCCTATTTCTATCCGATGCACTTGACGGAGTTTTTGGCTGTGCAAATCCGAGGTCAATTATCTCAGGGAGCTTCCAGTCCCGCCTTATTATAGCTCTCGCAAAACCTGGCTCAGCGCCAAGTGTACGTTATCATGTGTATCAGTGCCTGACTGCTCAGCAATGCTTCTTGCCAGGCTAAGCAGTCGTTGTCGTTCTTCCGGCTCCATATAATTCAACATAGAATTAGCAGCCTTCTCAAGCTGTATCAGGCCTGCCACTTTGAGAGGCCAGCCCAATAACAGAGTCTTTAGCTGTCCGGCGAAAAAGAGCAACTTGGCTTGTGGATGGCATCGAGCCAGAGACCAGGCAAGCCTATCCTCCTCGCTGGGCAGGAACTGAGTTTGAGCCAGGGCAAGCTGACAGTCCTGATATCCCTGGCTCAGCAGCAGCCTCGTAACCTCCATGTCTTTTACTGCGATGGCACAATAATAGAGCACCTGCTGAAGCACGCTCAAACTCAGGCCTCTGGCTTTGGATAGTTCAAAGCAGTCCTGGGGTATTTGGAAGACCTAATAAGATGGAGCCCCATGGAGTACTGTATGTGCTGCCTCATGCCTGAGGGTATCTGCTCGTGCCGGATGTGATAGAGCGAAGAGCCTTTCTGTGCAGACCAGTAACCTGGGGAATCCCCGCCAGACATCATGAGCGCAGATGAATGCATCGTCTCCTGAGGTGCTTATACCGAGTTCCGCCTTTTCGCTGGCCAAAAACGCCGCTAATGTGGCTGGTGTGTCAAAGAGTTGAATTTCGACCCTTTCTGGCAGCAATCTGCTCACCCGAGAGTACCACTCCTCCAAATTACTACGTATCTCCTGCAGCTCATCCTGGCTAACCTGTCCCTGACAATGGAAATCTAAAAGCGGTAGTTTTGTCATCCTGTCCCCGAAAAACGCGTCAAGTCATCTAAATCCGAGTAATCAAGATACCCAACGTTGTAACGCTGGTACTTATTGTCCCGAGTGCTAAGTGGTTACTCTCACTGGCTTGAATTTCGGCAGGCTGAATTCGGCGGTGATATCGTCCCAGACTATCTCCACGGGCATGTCACATTTGACATCTCCCGGATTGCATTCTGTGATATTGCTGAGGAAATGTGGCCCTTCCTCAAGCTCGATTATCGCTGTAACATAAGGCAAGTCAGATTTGAATCCCTCGTGATATGCCAGGTGGTAGACTGCATAGGTATATACTTTCCCCTTGCCGGAAGCTTCAATGATCGTGGTGTTACCCGACCAGCATTGTGGACAGAGGAAGGAGGGAGGCCAGCGGATAAGGCCGCAATCCAGGCATTTTTGAAACAGGAATTTATGCTTCTTGCAACCCCTCCAGAAGAATTCATCGTCGGCATTCGGCTGTGGCAGAGGTTTATTGTACGTCGTCATCTGGCTATAACCTCCTTAAGATCGTAGTGGCGTGGGTCTGAAGGATAGCGCCGTTATCGCTGCAGAGTATTATCTGAGGCTCTTTAGTATGGGTCCGGGGTCCCAACTGGCGGTCGCCGCATCTGCCCATCAGTTGCATGACGCCCTCTGTTAAAGGTGTCAGCCCCATAAAATAGGCCTCTGAAAGCAGCCCTCCCGAGGTATTGACCGGCATCCTCCCACCAGGCTCAATGGTGCCACCTTTAAGCCAGTCCTCGCCCTCTCCCGACTGGAAAAAGCCATAGTCCTGCAGCGTGATCTCCACCGTGTAGGTAAAGCAGTCGTATATCTCGCAGGCGTCGATATCATCGAGGGTGATACCTGCCATGCGGAGTGCTGTCTTCCCCGATTCCCTGGCTCCGGTGGGGCCGGCCATGATGGTGGACTTTTCAATGGAGGAGGACGGATTATGCCCTCCCACCCCCATAATCGTTACTACAGGATGTCTGAGATCACGCGCCCGTTCAGCCGAGGTTATCACGCAGGCGCGACCGCCGTCCGTGATCAGACAATTATCCAGCAGACTGAAAGGCTCCACGATGAGACGGGACTTGTAATAATCATCAAACGTGACCTTCTGTTCGTACATCTGCGCTGCCGGATTGAGGTTGGCCCATTTCCTCTGACCTACGGCGATGTGCTTCCAGGTCTCAGGCCCGGTATGGAAAACATGCATGGCCCTGCGTGCTGCCATAGCATAGTCGGCCGTGGCCCCGAACTGTCCGAACACGTTGCTGGTTAGGTTATCAGCTATTCGTGCGAACAAACTCGGGTCCGCGTTAGGATTATAAGCGTAGGAAATCACCACATAATTACACAGCCCTGCTTCCAGCCAGCCCAGTGCGCTGATAAGCTGGCTGCGGGCACAGTTGGCTTCCTGGCTCATCATTCTGGGGGCTATTCCGACCTGCTGTGCAACCAGATAGGGGGTTATGTCAGCCTCCCCGTTTACAGAGTCGAAGTGACGGTAACATATCAGTCCATCAATATCTTCCCGCTTCAGCCCGGCATCACGCACAGCATTGCTGATGGCCTCTACGTGAAAGCTCATGGCAGTGCGTCCGGGCACCCGGCCCTGTGGCGTATAACCCACGCCGACGATGGCATACTTATCCTTTAAGCTCATCTGTACCTCCTTTTCAGATTTGGTCAATTTGCGGTCACTCGCCAAGCCAGAAAATGCTGTCCCAAAATCAGGCATAGCCAACCTCCTTTAATAGTATTTGTGCATAGCTTATTATAACAGGTATGGGGGTCTGGAGCGGACATAGTCATTTTTCGATGCCATCGCGGGCATCGATGCCCTTTGTATGATAATGCTTTATCTCTGCCATCTCGGTGACGAGGTCGGCAGCATCGATAAGCGGAGCAGGTGCGTATCTGCCGGTCATCACCACTTCAACATCCTTTGGCCGAGACCTGATGATATCCAGCAGTTGATCCAGAGAAATAAGCTGAAAATAATGAGCGGTAATAATTTCGTCAAAGACAACGATATCATAGTTGTCTGACATCATGGCCTGCCGGGCCTTCTCCAGCCCCTGACGGGCCATATCTATATCCTCCTGACGAGGCGGATTTTGTACGTGTACAAAGCTCCTCTTGCCATATTGCTCGATGGTGATATATGGCTGCAGCAGTTTAGCGGCTGCAAGCTCGCCATAGGGCTGTCCCTTCATGAACTGACCGATGTACGTCTTGAGGCCGCGGCCTGCGGCCCTTAAAGCCAGGCCCAGTGCAGCGGTTGTTTTTCCCTTGCCATTGCCAGTATATATCTGCACATAGCCCTTGCGGGGGGAAGGCTTGCCTTTCTCAAGTACGCCGGGACAATCACCGGTGGGGATGGCAATCTTGTTCTTTCTCCGCAATTAACGCCTCCAGATAGCCCATGTGGTTCTACTGACCAGTTTAGCACAAAAACGGCATCTGCGTGGTCGTCATAGTATATAACTTTTCGCCTTATTGATCGGTCTGATCATAGCTAATAGCGTGTCTTAACGAAGCCTTCGCACCTGACTTTCCCATTTCGTCTATTTTAACCGCCAATTAGCCTCGAAATTGGCGGTTTCAGGACACTAATAGATACAATTGAGGCATGGCGTTCATCAGGAAGATAAAAACAGCCAGTGGGGCTACAGCAGTGCAAATCGCGCATAAAGAATACGGACGAATTGTACGGATCGACCACATTGGGGGCGCTCACACCGGAGAGGAACTTAAGACTTTACTTGGCATAGCCAAAGAGCGTTTA
>DFZI01000038.1 GCA_002383665.1 Dehalococcoidia bacterium UBA4060 | reverse complement strand
GGCAGAAGCATCCTCTACGCACATTTTACCCCGTCTACCTTATCAACATCTACTTCTCCACCGGACTTTTTGGACAGCCTGTATAAGTATATTTTCAGGGTGATCGAATAACCGCTATTGAGGTTTTCCTATACATGGCCCTATAATGGGCTGGAGAAAATGCAGAATAATTTTCAATGTAGCAAATGTGGGATGCAGAATCGCATAGGTGATAAAGTCTGCAGGAAATGTGGAATGCAGTTTCAATATGCATGTCCAAATTGCCACTATCCTGTGGATGACGGTGACACGATGTGCCATCACTGCGGTAACTTGTTGGTCTGGGGCATTAATCCAGATAATCGGCCTGCTACAGCCGGCCGGGAAGAAAAGAAATCAAAACAAAAGGGCACAGATGCATGGATAGCACCGCTGATTGGCGTGGTATTGGTATTATGTATTGGCGCTGCGGGCATATTCATGTCACTCAGATTATATGAAAAACCTGCACAAACACTGATCGCTGATAATAATTCTGTTAACGGCGAGAAAAATTATATTACACCGGATACGCAGCCTCCTGTGATCAGCAATATCAATGTCCGCAAAATCTCTGAGAACGCGGTAGAGATTTCCTGGCTTACCAATGAAGAGGCTACAACACAGGTGACATGGCATATCAGGGAAGGGAATACCAATGTAACCAGTAAAAAAGAAGCCTTAGTTCTGCAACATTCTGAGCAACTGATCGGCCTTAAAATGGATTCTACCTATTATTATAGAGTGATCTCGGCTGATAAATTTAATAACGAGTCAATATCTGAGGAAGCGTCGTTTAGGATCGGCCAGGAAGCCGGTGTAGCTAAAATTGACGTGCTATCACATAACATGACGATTGAGGAGCAACCATCAGGCACGCGCACGCGTATACGGGGCCAGATAGTTAATACTGGAGATTTTCCGGTAAAAATTAAGGACATTCAGGTCCTGGTCAATATTAAGATTCCAGGGAAAGCTGGTATCAGTGAAGTTCAGGCAGAATTGGATCCTTCGCCGGAGATTATGGGTGTCGGAGATACGCATAAGTTTGTAGCGTCAGTTCCTAATGGCACCGATCCGGAATACACGATCTCCGTAAAAATAATCAGCCCTTAGCTTTGTTTTTCGCTATATCTATAAACATAACGACTACCAGCGCAGCTACGATTAGAATGAAAACCGGCACCATGATATAACGGATATCAGGATACTCTGCCGGCCAGTAGCGAAACCACACTTTACCAATGATATTGTCGAATGGCACCAGCCATCCTGTATGTGAATCGTTACTGTGATTACGGTTATCTCCCAGCACAAAATATTGGCCTGAAGGTATTTGCCTGGCAGGCATTATGTAGTTTGGGGCCTCATTTAGATAGGGTTCTCTCAGAGCTACTCCGTTGACATAAACCTGCCTGTTGCGTATTTCAACTGTATCTCCGGGTAATCCTATGACCCTCTTGATAAAGCACGAAGGATGTTGTGTAAAAAAAAGATCAAATGATGGCTTTACGCCATTCCCCGGTGCATAAAAAACTATTTCATCCTGTCTGGAAGGCGTATTACCGAAAGCATATGCAAGTTTATTAACAATGATAAGGTCACCTTCCCTGTAAGTGGGAAGCATCGATACATTGAATACCTCGAAGCTTTTTATGGATAGCTGGAGTCCCAGGAAGATAACGATAGCTATCAGGAGGGTAGTAAAGAATTCTCGTATAATTCTCAAAATGTGTCTCGGACAATTGATTTGCATTATTATATGCTATAAGCTATGTTTGTGCTAACTGTATGCAACATTTCTCAGCTTTATATATAGAAATTTGAGTAGATTATAAACACGGGTAAATCACCCTGAATATATCCCCAGTAAATAAATTGGAGGAAATTATGAAACCAAAGATTATTGTGATCACTATTGCGCTGTTGCTCGTAGTGTCGGCTGCGGGGGCCTGTGCTCCAGCGCCTGTTGCTTATGCGGGCATGCCTGTGACTGCCGCCAGTGCAGGTGGAGTGATTGTCAGTCAGCAAGCCCTCGGACTGTGGGTCAATGGCAGTGGTAAAAGCTACGCAGCACCTGATATTGTGGTCTTATCGCTGGGCGTTGAATCTGAACAGCCGACTGTCGCCGAGGCACAAAGGTTTGCTGCCGATGCTATGGACAAGGTCATGCAGGTATTAAAAAGCAAGGGCATCGCTGAAAAAGACATCCAGACAAGGCAGTATAACATTCAGCAGATGACGCAATGGAATGACAAACAAAATAAGATAATAGTATTAGGATACAAAGTGACAAATATGGTGGATGCCAAACTGCATGAGATAGCGAAGGCCGGTGCCATAATAGATAGTGTTGTTGCTGCTGGCGGTGATCTGGTGCGTGTTAATGGAATAAGTTTCTCTGTCGATAATCCTGCTCCTTATTACCAGACCGCCCGTGAAAAAGCCATTCAGGCTGCTACCGATAAAGCCAAACAGATGGCCAACGCATCAGGAGTAAAACTGGGCAAGGTAATCTATATCGATGAAAGCACCGGTAATATACCTGTTGTACGAAATGCATACATGCTGAAATCATCTTATAATGAAGTAGTTGCTGCACCTACTACTTCCATAAGTGGCGGGGAGTTAGAATTCGAGGCCACGGTTCAAATCGTTTACGAGCTAAATTAAGTGGGATAATCTACCGCCGCAACATAATATATTACAACAGGCTGTCCCAAAAGTCCGGGGGAGAAGTAGATGTTGATAAGGTAGACGGGGTAAAATGTGCGTAGAGGATGCTTCTGCCGGAGGTAAATGCGAATGAAGATATTCAGGGAATACAGCCAGTGCCAGGGGTTGCTGCTTCCGCAGCCTCCGGCAGAGAGGGTTTTTAGACAGCCTGACAAGATCGCTGTTTTGCTAAATAAGACGGCAGGATGCTAAAATTGGCTAATAGGTGATCAATTCCGGCTAATTATGCTTGTATTTTAGCCATGTGATTGGCTGTTGCTGTTAATGTGCTATTGACACAAAATAATTTTGATAAAACAATATGTTAAACCTGCCTCTTGATTATATGGCTTATGCCCTTTCACTTGCGGAGTTGGCTTTGGGTTATACAAGTCCAAATCCGTCGGTAGGGGCTGTGATTGTCAGGGATGGCATAGTAGTGGGTTTAGGACACACTCAACAGCCAGGTCTGGAACATGCAGAGATTATGGCTCTGAACCAGGCCGGTGAGATGGCACGCGGCTCCACCATGTATGTTACACTGGAACCCTGCTGTCATCATGGTAAAACAGGACCCTGCACTGAAGCAATTATAAATGCTGGCATATCTGAAGTGCATGTAGCTGTCAGGGATCCTAATTCCCTGGTCAATGGCAAAGGTATCAGTACTCTTGAAGCTGCATCAATTAAAACATATGTGGGCGAATACGAACAAAGAGCACACGAGATCAACGAAGGATATTTCAAATATATTACAGAGGGGATTCCCTTTGTTATTGCGAAGTTTGCCATGAGCCTGGACGGGAAAATTGCAACCCGTAGCGGTGATTCCAAATGGATAACCAGTGAGGAAGCACGTAATTATGCTCACGGGCAAAGACATATCGCTGATGCGATTATGGTGGGTGCCAATACGATACTGGTAGATGATCCGCTGCTGACCGCCAGAGGATATAGTGGGAGGGGAGGAAGATCAAAATTACAGCCGCTCAGGGTAATAGTTGACGGACAGGGAAAGGTACCGACAACTGCCAGGGTTTTTTCTGAACCGGGTAAAACGCTTGTTGCTGTTTCTGATCAACCTTCTAATCGCGAGAAGCTGCAAATCAAGCGTGAAGGCACCGAGTATGTTATTGTAAAATCTCAGGATGAATTTATTGACCTCAACGAGTTGCTGAAGATACTCGGGATGAAACAGGTTACCACCGTTATGGTGGAAGGTGGAAGCAGGTTGCTGGGCAGCTTCTTTGATAGCAGGCTCGTTGACAAAGTTCTGGCCTTTATTGCGCCCATAATAATCGGCGGTGAAAATGCCAAGACTGTTGTTGGTGGGCTTGGTGTCAGCAAGGTACAGGACGCATTCCATATAAGGGATGTAAAAGTAGAAAAATTTGAGAGCGAGCTGTTTGTGAGCGGGTATATTACAAAGTAGCAGTATGTTTACAGGTATAGTGGAGGAAACAGGTGCCATAACAACTGTCGGCAATAATAGCTTAACGGTTCAGGGTAAAGTTGTGCTTGAGGGAACCAGGATCGGGGATAGCATTGCTGTCAACGGTTCTTGCTTAACGGTTATTGACCTATCCAGGGAGCATTTTACCGTGGAGATTATGCCCGAGACTAAAAGGCTCACCAATCTGGGGTCTGTACGTGCCGGCGATATTGTTAATCTGGAGAGGGCTCTGCCAGTCACGGGCAGGTTTGGCGGGCACTTTGTACAAGGACATGTAGATGGGATGGGGAAAATTAAATCGGTGGAAAACGACGGGGAAGGCATCATTTTGAATGTCGGTGTATCGGAAGAAATTGCCAGATACCTCGTAAAGAAAGGATATATCGCTGTAAATGGGGTCAGCCTCACCATTATAGAGTGCAGCGGTTCGCAGTTTGCTGTATCCCTGGTGGGATTTACCATGCAGTCGACCAACCTTGGTAAAGCTCGTCATGGCAATTTTATAAACCTGGAAGTAGACATAATTGCCAAATATATGGAGAAATTTTATCATCCCTATAGAGAGAGCAGATTGATCAGCCTGCTTGATCAATATGACTATTTGAAAGAGAGGTAAGGAGCAATGTCTTTATCACCTATACCGGAAGTTATTGAAGAAATCAGAGAGGGGAGATTCATCATTATTGTCGATGATGAAAAGCGTGAAAATGAGGGTGATCTTGCCATAGCTGCAGAGAAAGTAACGCCCGATGCTATCAATTTTATGATCACTAATGCACGAGGATTGGTCTGCCTGCCCATCATCGGCAAACGCCTTGAAGATCTCCGGATACCTCCTATGGTGCAGGATAATACATCCAAGTTCACTACGGCATTTACCGTTTCTATCGAGGCAAAAAATTCCACTACAAGCGGCATTTCCGCGTTCGATCGTGCTGCTACAGTTAAGGCTGTTATTGATCCTAAAACAAAGCCCGAAGATATTGCACGTCCTGGGCACATCTTTCCATTACGTGCCAGAGACGGAGGGGTTCTGGTGCGAGCAGGTCATACTGAGGCTATTGTAGATTTGGCAAAACTTGCTGGTTTGTACCCGGCAGGCGTTATTTGTGAAATTCTGAATGAAAATGGCACCATGGCAAGAATGCCCGATCTGGAAAAATTAGCTGCGAGGCTTAATATTAAGATAGCCAGCATAGCTGATCTGATTACTTATCGCAGAAAATATGAAAGACTGGTGCAAAGGGTTGCTGAGGCGAAATTTCCCACAAAGTACGGTGAATTCACAATTATGGCCTATAAAAGCACTGTTGACCCTGACGAACATGTGGCACTTGTTATGGGTGATGTTGCTAATGGAGAGCCGGTTCTTGTGCGTATGCATAGTGAATGTGTGACAGGAGATGTGCTGGGGAGTCTTCGCTGTGACTGCGGTGAACAGGTACAGATGGCCCTGAAGATGATTGCCAAGGAAGGGCGCGGTGTTTTTGTATATATGAGACAGGAAGGGAGAGGTATAGGTTTACATAATAAATTAAAGGCCTATGAATTGCAGGATCAGGGCATGGATACTGTTGAAGCTAATCTTGCTCTCGGATTCGGGGCTGACTTGAGAGACTATGGCATCGGTGCACAGATTCTGGCTGATCTCGGATTGCACAGGATCAGATTGCTTACCAATAATCCCAAGAAGATTATCGGCCTTGAGAGTTATGGACTGGAAGTTGTGGAGAGCATTCGTTTGATGGCAAAGCCAACTATTTATAATAAAGCCTATCTGAAAACGAAAAAGGAAAAAATGGAACACCTTTTAACCATTGAAGATTAAAAATACCAATAAGGGCAGGAGGGATAAAATGTCCAGAATTTACCAGGGTATGCTGACAGGCAAAGGATTAAAAGTTGGCATCGTTATTTCGCGTTTCAATGAGATCATTACTACCAGATTGTTAGAAGGCGCCAAGGATTCGCTAGTCCGGCATGGCGTTTTGGAGCAAGATGTGGATTATGCATGGGTGCCTGGTTGTATGGAGATCCCTATTACTGCTAAGAAACTCGTAGAAACTGGTAAGTATAATGCCATTGTATGTCTGGGATGTATCATACGTGGGGGAACCCCACATTTTGAATACGTTGCTTCCGAGGTCAATCGAGGCATTTCCAGATTGAGCCTCGATTCCGGAATTCCGGTTATCCAGGGCATAATAACAGCAGATAATTTAGAACAGGCTATAGAGAGAGCAGGAGCCAAGGAAGGAAATAGAGGCTTTACAGCGGCCAACAGTGCGATAGAGATGGCCAACCTGATGAAGAGCGTGGGATCATAATTCGATCAATCGGTTACCTTATAAACCTTGTCACCGTGACGAACTTTATCTGTCACTTTGATGCCAATGGCTTCTCCAGCTTTGGCCGACTCAACTGACCGGTTATTTATTTGCATTGAATTTACAAGCAGTTCCATGTCTGTTGTGTGACCTTTGATATGTATCTTATCACCGACTTTCAAGTCTCCGGTTAATTCGATGGCAGCCACCACCGGACGTGAAAAAAAATCTGATATTGTCCCGACTTCTACCTCTGGCATATATGCACCTCCCAGAAAATAATCACTTAATTTTTCTACTTTTAGTATATTTTGTATTTGAGAAGAAATCAAGGCTGCTAATTTGTAATGACTTGAGGCACTGCTGTGCCGACTTGATTTAGCTTGACTTTGATCACTGCCGCTGTTAAAATCTTCAATTTGGTGGGCGGGCGTCATTTTTGACTGTTCGACCATAATTAATCTAATAAGGAGGTACTATGGTACAAATTCCACCCATCTTCTGGATTGTTCCTGTTGCCTGCGTACTGACACTTGCATTTGCCGCTTGGCTGATTGTAAGTATAATGCGAAAGCCGACCGGAACCCCGAAGATGAAAGAAATCGGCGACATGATTTTTGAGGGTGCGTGGGCGTTCCTTAAAAGGCAGTATAGCACAATCGCTATCTTTGCTGTGATCGTAGCCATCATTATCGGTGTTCTTGTGGCTATGCTGCCGCCGGAAGAGGCACTACAGAAGGCGGGCTATGACGCTTTGTCCGTCGGCTGGCATACTGCCGTCGCCTTCCTGGTCGGTGCCATCTGCTCCGGCATTTCCGGGTTCATCGGTATGTACATCGCAGTTAAATCCAACGTACGCTGCGCCGCTGCTGCTCAGAAAAGCCTGACAGAATCGGTAAATGTGGCTCTGCGTGGCGGAGCAGTATCAGGTTTCCTCATCACTGCCCTTAGCCTGATCGGTGTTACCGCTATATTTTTCGCGTTCGGTGGAGCCAATACTCCCGAACTTTCTCCACACCTGATTGTAGGATTTGGCTTTGGTGCCAGCTTTGTGGCCCTTTTTGCCCAGCTCGGCGGTGGTATCTATACCAAGGCAGCCGATATGGGTGCTGACCTCGTTGGTAAAGTCGAGGCCGGAATTCCTGAAGATGATCCCCGCAATGCCGCCGTCATTGCCGACCTGGTCGGCGACAACGTCGGTGACTGTGCAGGCCGTGGTGCAGACCTGTTCGAATCCACCGCCGCTGAGAACATCGGTGCCATGATCCTCGGCATCGTCGCTTACCTGGCTACTAAGCAAGTGGCATGGGTGCTTTTCCCACTGGTAGTCCGCGGTTTTGGCATGTTCGCCAGCATGATCGGTATTATGATCGTCAGAGCGAAAGAGAACGAGAACGCTATGAACGCCCTCAACCGCGGTTATTTTCTGGCCATCGCACTGTCCATCATCGGGCTGGCAATCACAGTTTACTTTATGCTCGGAAACTGGTGGCTCTTCGGTGCCGGACTGGTCGGCATCCTCGCCAGCATTGCTATTATCTATGTTACGCAATATTACACTGAATCCCGTTACAGACCGGTAAAAGATATCGCGGAAGCTTCCAAGACCGGCCCCGCTACCAATATCGTTACCGGCATGGCAGTCGGTTTTGAGACTACTTTAGCCACCGCTCTCGTTATAGGCATTTCATTAATTCTCGCTTTCTTGTTTGGCCAACTCAGCGGAGTTCATGGTGGCGGCGCATTCGGTACCGCGGTTGCGACCATGGGTATGCTTATGACCTGCCCTTACGTCCTTTCCATGGATACTTTCGGGCCCATTACGGATAACGCCAATGGCATAAACGAGATGGCCGGGGCTGGTAAAGAGATCCGCAGGATCACCGACAGGCTTGATGCCGTCGGCAATACCACTAAAGCGCTCACCAAAGGTTATGCCATGGTCTCCGCAGGCCTGGCTGCATTCCTACTCTTCCAGGCATATATCGACAGGGTCAAATTCCTTAATCCCGGGTACACCGGTATTGTCGATATTTCCCGCATCGAGGTTTTTGTCGGCGCATTACTCGCTGCCATGATCGTTTACCTGTTTAGCTCATGGGCAATAAAGTCCGTCAGCAAAACAGCCGGTAAGATCATCTCTGCCGTCCGCAAGCAGTTCAAAGAACATCCGGGCATAATGGCCGGCACCGAGAAACCCAACTATGGCGAGATCGTTGACATCACCGCCAGAGCCGGCCTAAGGGAAATGATCGCACCAGCCCTGTTACCGGTACTGGCTCCGGTTGTCATCGGTTTGATCTTTAAATACCTCCCCCCTATAAACGTTGGAGGTGAGGTATACAAGTTTGATGCGGCTCAGGTTGTAGCCGGACTTCTGATGATAGGCACTGTGGCAGGCATTATGCTCGCATCCTTTATGAACAACGGCGGCGGCGCCTGGGACAATGCCAAGAAGATGATTGAAGACGAACAGCTCAAAGACGACAAAGGCAATGTGCTGGGTAAAGGTTCTGATGCTCACAAAGCAGCCGTTGTCGGTGATACGGTCGGCGATCCTTTAAAGGATACAGCAGGTCCGTCACTGCATGTTCTGGTGAAACTCCTCAGCACCATCACCCTGGTTCTCTGTCCGCTCTTCGTCTAATTCGAACCTCGCAAAAATATTAAGGGGCAATTACCTGACAAAGGGATTGCCCCTTTTTTCATCTCCAATTGTGGTCGCAGGCCCATGTCCCGGGTAGACCAGGGTGTTGTCCGGCAGCTTGTAAAGCTTGTTTTTAATGCTATCAGCCAGTTGCTCAAGACTGCAGCCCGGAAAATCCGTCCTCCCTATGCCAGAATTAAACAGCGTGTCACCGCTAAAAAGTATGCCATGGCCATACAGGCAAATCTCATCCGGGCTATGTCCGGGAGTAAACAATACCTCAAAATGGAGATCATCGATATCAACGGCATCTCCTTCTTTTAATAACAAATCCGGCTCCGGCACATTGACTGAACCGCCTGACATCATGGCTGCCATTCTGGAAAATGCTCTTGGTGTAGTTTTAGCAGCACCACCTGCTGCAAATCTGGCGCCGGTGGCAGCCTTAAGTGTTTTTACCGCACCCAGGTGATCAAAATGAGAATGTGTAACAATTATATACTCTACTTTCACATTGAGATTGTTAACCTCTGTCAGTATAGTTTTAGCCGATGCCCCGGGATCTATCACCATGCCGCGATGTGTTGCCTCCGACCCCACTATGTAACAATTGGTAGCAATGAAACCAACTGTCAAAGCCTTAAAAACCATTTTGGTATATCTCCTCAGATTAGATTATATAGAAGAACGCCTTGTCCGGATAATCCCGGGCAAGGCGTCAAATATCATTAATATATACTCAGGAAAATTAGGTCGAGCGGATTTCCTCTCGCATGAATTTTACGTATCCAATAATGAAACACAGCGCCGTCAGGGCAAGCAATCCAACCAGTTGAGGCCAAACGATCAGCAAGCTTTGGGCAATTGGAAGTGGAGTTGGCTTGAGACCACTATAGATACCTATCATCATCATGGTGGGACTGGAACTGCCCATTACAGGCAATAGCAAAGCCTGGATACTCTCCGAGTAAAGCGTGCCGGGATTTATCCTGTTTATCATCCTGTACACGGTATCGAACTTCACCACATCCTCGAAGGTCGAGCTTTCGTTGACTGGCACAATGGCATTGGCGACAAGCCCAGCAATCAGCGACATAAAGAGGAAAAAGAAGATCCAGATGGCTATCGATGTCAGCGCAGATGTGGCGGTCTTTTTGAAAAGAACCGAAAAAAGTATCGCCAGCGACAGCCAGAAAGCCCCGTAAAGTATACTGACAAAGATGAATGCAAATACCCTGAGTACCTCTTCCGCTTCAGGTGGAACACCTATCATACGTAATCCCAAACCTGCCACCAGGGCTACGATACTGATTACCATAATGGCAATTACAACAAGCCCGGCCAAGAATTTGCCGTGGATCACATCATCACGATAAATGGGCTGGGCCAGCAGGCGGCTGAGGTTGCCGCTGGTACGCTCGCTGTTGACAGCATCAAATCCCAGCGCAATACCGATAATCGGTATAAAGATCGACATGAACAGCGGGAAGGAAAAGGGCAGGTCTTTGCCTGAGACGATAAACAAATTGAGGAATATGTAACGGGTATTCTCATCTACTGACGATCGTATGTTCTGTGCGGCTATATAGATGCTGGCAATGCCTGCAATATATACCAAAAGGAAAAGAATAATAAACCGCTTGCTATTGAAATTGTCGGATATTTCTTTCCGGAATACTTCCAGTAATCCTGTCATGGCTGCGACTCTTTAAAGTACTTCATATAGATTTCTTCCAGCTCAAATTCCTCGACTTTCATCTTGACTCTAAGTCCAGTTTCCTTTAATACGACTTCCTCAAGTTGATCACTGATATTTTCATTGCAAACCACAGTGGTTGAGTTATCTCTGCTGGTAATATCGATTATGCTGGGCAGAGCATTTATGGCAGCCTTTAATTTGTCGGTCAACTGTGCAATAGGTATGATGATGTTAAATTGGCCTTCCCTGAGCAGGGCCCTGCCCAGATTTTCCACAGAGCCTGATGCTACCATTTTGCCCTGGGAAAAGATGCCTACGCGGCTACAGATTTTCTGCACCTGGTGAAGCTGATGGGACGATATCAGCACAGTAACCTTTTGCCTGGCCATTTCCTGTATCAGATTTAATACCTGGTCAGTGCCTTCGGGATCAATGCCGCTGGTGGGCTCATCAAAAATAGCCACTTTTGGCTCCTTGATCATAACGTCAGCTATGCCAAGCCTTTGTTTCATCCCGTGTGAAAATTTGCTCACAAGCTGATCGCTTTTATCCTTAAGACCAACCACCTCAAGCAAACTATCTATTCGGCTCTTTAATTCCCCTGAATTAAGGCCGTTTAGCCTGCCTGTATATTCCAGATTTTCTCTCGCCGTCATGTCATCATAAAAGCCGATTTTCTCCGGCATATATCCTACGTTTTTCTTAACCTTTATCGGCTCTCTGGCAGGGTCGTAGCCATTTACTCTTACTATACCCGAGGTAGGCTCACAAAAGCCCATCAGCATCAGGATTGTTGTTGTTTTACCTGCACCGTTGGGTCCCAAAAAACCAAAGACTTCACCTTCGACAATCTGCAAATTCAGCTTATCCACTGCTATAAATTTGCCATAAGCCTTGGTAAGGTCCCGTGTTTCGATCACAAATTTGTTATTCATCCCTACATTATCTGCGGCCAAAGCGAATGAAGATTACAGCCAGCGCAACGATGACCAAGACCACGATGCCAACACCGACCCATCCCCAGATAGTTGGAGTAAGTACTGTTACCCTGATCTGAAGATTGGTAAAAGCGTATCTACCTTCAGGCTCAGCCTGTATCGTTATCATATAATCGCCCGCAATGGTTTTTTCAGATGGTTTGACGGTTACCTGGATTTCTTTTGAATCTCCCGATTTGAGAAGATCTATCTTATCAGGATTACAAGTAACCTCCCACCCACTGGGCCGATTACTCGCAAGACACTCGATAGAAATTTTTTCCAGATCACCTGAACCCGTATTGGTCAAATCAATCGTGAATGTATTTTCCTGCCCTGCAGTAGCTTCTGTATTAAGTCTTCCATCGGGTGTACTCATCTCCATAGCATAGTTCGCAGTAACAATGGCCGTTAGATTGATGGATTCCTTCAGATCGCCAGAGCTTACCTCAAAGGTAATCGGGTATGATCCGGGAGCAGGCACTTTCCATATATAAGGAGTAATATTTAGCTTAAGGCTCTCAGGGTAGCTCTTGGTCGGGTCCAACCGGATCGCTCTTATTTCCGAACCTTCACCATATCCCGGTAAAATCGTATAGTTGAATCCCTGAGGAACAGTGGCTTTCAAATCAAAGGTTTTAGGCTCTTTGCCGCCGGAATACTGAACACTTATATTGAAAGAATAATTCAATCCCGCGTAGCTACTCAAAACGGGGTACTGGCAGGTCAATACCAGCTTTTCTCCTTCCTGGTCATCCATAACAATTGGCTTGGAATTATCAGACATGGCTGCCCTCTCCATAGCCATAGCCGGGATCGCAGACATAAAATTGGAGCAAACAGCCGCCAGGATCATAATGCAGACCATGGCTATTAGAATGGTCTTCCTGTTCATGAATATACCTCCATCATCAATTAAAAGCGCTATCTCTAAGGCACGAAATAAACATACAAACTGAGACATAATTTAGCTCATTATCAAGCTAAAGTCAACAGCAGTGCCTCAAGTCTGTTAATGTTTTACGATTTTGTCA
>DFZI01000022.1 GCA_002383665.1 Dehalococcoidia bacterium UBA4060 | reverse complement strand
AAGTGAAAAGAGGAAACAATCAGTGCTATACATCGAGTCTTTAGAGATTGATGACCACATACTGGATAAGATCGAGAGCAAGCACAGCGTTACTTTTAATGAAGTCGAGGAGGCCTGTCTATCGGACAAGAGGCATGTTAGAAAAGGCAGAGAAGGGCTGTATAAGGTCTTCAGCCAGACGGCAGTCGGTAGATTTATCCTGGTGGTATTGGTTAACATGGGAGGCGGTAACTGTAAGGTAGCAACAGCCAGGGAGATGACCGATAGTGAGAGACAGCTTTATAAGAAGTTAACTGGAGGCAAATAAAATGGCAGATATCAATAAAGAAATAAAAGAAATCGAACAGGGCAACGCTTGGGACGAAAGTGATGAGGTTGTCCAGGTGGAAATCAAGAAACCACTGGACAAAGTCATTCCGGTCCGTCTCTCCGCAGACAAGTGGGAGGAGATCAGGAGAGAGGCGAAAGAGCTTGGTGTTGGCCCGACCACGCTGGCCCGTATGTGGATCCTGGAGCGCCTGCGCCAGCGAGTTAAGGCCTAATCGTACATTTCAAAGAAAGGCTATATGTTACCTTTATGGTGGGGCATTATGGACAGTTCTCAACTAGTCCTGTCTGATTAACTGAGACACCAATTGGAATAGAATATAGCGCTGATTGTAGAGATTTATTTACCGTACATCAATGATCCTGCCCGGATAAGTTGTTCCTTACCCATCAGATCATCCGAGAGCAGGGGTAAATGGACTATTGGCATCTTAAATCGCTTATTCATCCCTGCCAGATACTTGAGCTGCATGGCTTTACGTTGTCTCAGGTAATCATTGGTCAATACAGCGTCAGGCAGGATTAGGTTAGCAACAATCATATTTGTTGATACTCCAATTGTTTGCAGGTCAGTCATAGCGCGGCTTGCCTCCTCAATAGGCGTACTTTCGGGATACATAACAAAACAGAAAGTTGTGCGATTGGGGTCTTGCATCATTGCAATTACATCATGGAAGCGAGCTTTAGTAGCTTTATCCATCTCCGTATCTTCGGTAGTGGTATAAATTTTAATTTCCAGCTGTTTGCTCCATTCAACAGGCAATTTGAGCAACCTGAGAGTATGCCCTGTAGGTGCAGTATCAAATATGGTTATATCAAAGTCTTTCAGGCTGGCAAACTCAATGAATTTCTCGAAGGTTGCCATTTCCTCTGTGCAAGGTGAGTTCAATTCTTCTTCTATGGCGGCAACACGCCTGGCATCATATTTTTGCTTTACTTCTTCCAACACTTTCTCCTTATACTCACGTGCTGCTTTGGGCCCGTCGATATGAGCGATCCACAAATTCTTTTCACCCTCAACCGGTGACGGTTTATCGGTGATAGGCTGGCCGAATACTTGTGAAAGATGAGATGCCGGGTCGGTAGTCAGAAGCAATGTTTTATACCCGCGTTGCGCTACCCACAAAGCGGTTGCTGAAGCTACCGATGTCTTACCGACGCCTCCCTTGCCAGTAAAGAAAATACTCCTGTGATATCCGTTATTTGGGATCAGGAGCTTTTCAATGGACGGGTCTATACTGGGGTAAGTATGCACTGCATCATCCGCCTTAACCGACGATTTTTGAATATGATAATCTGCTAACATAACAGGTCTATCCAATAGCTTTTTGCCTATTGTCCTGAGTGACTGGATGCCTTTGACCTCGTTTGCCTCAAGTTGCATCAGTGTAGCCGCGAGTTTAAAACTGTATTTTATCTGGCTGAGAAAATCCTGCTGCTTGTAGAAGCGATGCAGCATAAATGGATTATCGCAAGCACCCGCTGGGAAAATACCGTTGACGATAAGTTGCTGGGACGAGATGCCTAATTTGGCCAGTTCGGCGATAGACCGTTGCGTCTCATAAATGGATGTTGCCTCCGGATGAAGCACAAAGACAAAGGTTGTCCTGTTTACATCTCGCATTGCTGCGATGGCGCGGTCAAACTTTTCTTTCGATTCGGCCAGTGCAGCAGCGGGCCCTACACAGGTCTCCCCCGCACTGCCGTCTTTAGCCGCATTTTCGATTACGGCGCTCCATTCCCCTGGCAGCTCAAGCAGACGCAGGGTGTGTCCGGTAGGTGCAGTATCGAATATAACTACGTCATAATCGGAATCCTGCAAGAAATCAGTAAAACGCTCAAAGGCAGCTATTTCAGCCGTGCAAGGAGAATTCAACTGCTCCTCCACAACCGCTAAGCTTTCATCTGGAATCAACCCTTTCAAGGGGGCAATTGTCCTCTCTCGGTATTCAGCGGTTGCTTTATCAGGGTCAAGTTCCATGGCGAAAAGATTGTGTACGCCTTTGATTGGAACGATGCTATATCCGATAGGTTGCTCGAAGACATCGGCAAGATTGGATGCAGGGTCGGTGGTAATGATGAGTGTCCTTTTCCCTGAATCAGCATAATACACTGCGCTGGCAGCAGCCATGGTGGTTTTGCCAACACCGCCTTTCCCGGAATAGAAATAAAACCTGGTTATCCTGTTAGTCATAATGATTTTTCACTCTGCCTTTCGTTATTTTATGTCAATACCTGCTATACTCCCGTTGCTGCATGAGAAGTGGGAACCTGTTCAAGCTTTACGGAATTAAGACTAAATACGGATGAGGTTTGTGGCAGCCTGCCCGATTAACAGCATCGGCCAGGTCCGCGGCCCTGTTTTTCCTTATCTGACGGTCGGCTGCTTACTTTGGAGTAATCCTGGCCGGAGCAACACCCTCCACCAAAGGGCATCTCTGTTCCCGAGCAACAACTTTGGCCAAACGACATCTCCGGCTTTATCGGCATTTCTTGTTTGTCTGATGGATTAAGCTGAGCCTTAAATTCATCGAAAGAAGGATAACTACCCACTTTAAACACCTTGTCATTGTATGTGGCAATCGGTAATGCCTTTATTTGCTTCTCTTGAATTATCTTGACCACCTCAGGGTTCTCCCTGAACTTTTTGGGGGCTCCGGTGATGCTGTAGCGTTCGACCACAGCACCTAAATCCTGTACCTTATCAATCGTATCCTGCAACTGGATTAGCGATTGGTCAGGGCTTGGGCCACAGACCCCACTGGCACAGCACATAGCAGCCTCATAGATCACAAATTTTTTTGTCATATTAAACTCCTTACACGGCAAAGCCGGAAAATATATTTACCTGTAATTATTTAGAGCGTAAACAGGAGCCAGATACCTGCCGCAATCAGCAGAACTCCTGAAAACTTCTGGATAGGTCCTGCAATCTTCTGAAAAAAATTAGCCGACTTGCCAATGCCTATGCCAAGAATTGCTGCCATGAGAGGTAGGCCATAGCCAATAGCAAATACAGCGAGTATCAGGGCGCCCCATATTCCCTCGCCTTTTAAGGCAGCAACACCAAGCACAACCGGGAGCAGCACGGGACCGCAACATCCCATCGTGTAGGTTACGCTCACAACGCCCACTCCCAAGCCGAACAAAGAGGCTCCCAGCATCCCTGGCGGTAATTTCCCCGAGGCCGGGCTGAGCGAAGGCAAGCGAAATGGGATTATATTAAGAGCCACAACACCGAGGAAAATAGCCAAGATAGCAATGACAATCTTCCCCCAGAAGCCGAATGCACTCATTGATTGTCCGATGAACCCTACAGCCCATCCTGCAGCCGAGAAGGCAAATACAGTCCCCAGCATAAAGAAGCCAGCTATTAAGAATGTTTCACGCCGCTGGTTGGCTTCCTGAGACCCTGCATAACCTATAACAGCTGCGATCAATGGAGCCGAGCACCCAATGCAGGCGAACGATGTCACCAGCCCGAATAGCAGTCCGGCGGGAAGAGCCATAAGCCCAAACTCGGGCGCTTCAAAAACCTGCTTAATCCATTCTTCCATCACAATCTCATTGCCCCGGACAGCAGCCAGGATCGCAAGGGGCGCACGTCTTTAACTGGGCGACATATGCACTCAATAGTTTGGTCTCTGTGACATCACCCTTAACAATCGTCCCCTAGCCAGAGGGGGCCATTAATAAGACAGCGGGTAACTTTTGTATGGCAAGACGTTCTAATGAAGCCTTAAATTCAGGGTCGGTGGAGCTCAAGGTCACTGACTCAATGACAGTGCCATTTTGCTTGATTTTTTCAATGGCGGATTTGACCGTCTGCTCTACTTGTTGAGTAACATCATCATTATCAGAGAAGATTACAAAAATGAAATCATTATTCTCAAACTTCGAACTTAGATTATTGACCCAGTTTAATTCATCTGCCCCACCTATGGAGGATTCATTTACTGTACTCGCAGGTGCATTTGAACTTGTTCCATTTGGATTTGTTGCATTCGAGCTTGTTGGCGTCCGGGGCATTAAAGTATAAATCACGGCACCAACTATCATTAATACAACTATCACACACACCCCGACCTTCCACCACCGGCTCGATATGTTGCTATCTGTTGAATGCCTGTTCACTGGATACCTCCAATTATATTTCGAAATATTTCGAGAAATTAGGCATAATTTTTTAAATGTGTACCTCTGCTCCGAAAAACGACAGGATGGAGTCGATTACGGCCGGGTCAGCACTACACACTGTACGTTGGCCCTGCCGGGTTATTTTTATCAATCCAGCGCGATGCAGTTCCTTTATATGGTGAGAAACAGTGGATGACGCTATACCCAGGTCCTTGCCCAGCACGCCAACGCACTCGCATATCTGACCATGTTCATCCCAGGAGCTTCCCTCACCACAGCAGCTTGCCAGCCGCATGAATATTTTGACCCTGTAGGGATTTGAAAGCGCTTTGAAGATATCTGCGTAGCGCTGTGCCTCAACATCTCGATAATTCGACATATTTCGAGTATATCACACACAGCACATTCTTTGTCAAGTGAACCACTCCTCTTCGGTAACATTTCTATATGAGTTGACACGCGTGGTCTTATTGAAATACAAATCATATTGGAGTATGCTGTTACGATAGAAAGGCTTTAATTGAGACTACCAATATAATTGTGCTAATGGATCAATTCTTAGGGAGCAAGTCAAGTAAATAACCAATGGCTGCAAAGCTGAAAAAAAGAAAAAGATGATCGAATTACGAGATATTGTGTTGATTCTAGTAACTTGCGCAATAACTATCCCATTAACACTAGGAGGCGAAAGACTTATTCAAATATGGACTACTCAACATCCGGATACTTCAGTTTATGTTGAGAAGCATGAGGATAGTATTATTATACAGGCCCACAATACTGGAAAGAAGATTGATAGGGTAAAAATATCGATCGGTACTACTAATAATATTACCGATTATAAATTTGTTATTGGTGATAAAGTACGACTTGTAGAGGGTGGCCCTGTAGGGAACTATGCCATCTTTATGATAGACGAACTAATCCCAGGTACAACAAAGATTATTACAGTGGCAACAAAAGCAAGTGAGATTAGGAAGGCTGAAGCTTGGTCAGAATATGAAGGTGACTTAAAAGTAATTCCAGTTAAAATTACAATGTCCGTTGGCCCCGAGGAGTCATACCAACACTACAAAAACAGTAGTGAATACATTCTATAAGTATAATTTATCATCAGATCTTACTTGGCTACTATTAGTGCCAAATTGTCAATAACGTCCATCTATGATCCACCCCTTGCCACAGACATTGACCCACCCGGTTGAATAGTTTGTATCACTTAATGGTCATAGTCGTCAATTCCTCCTTTCTGCGATGTGGGGAAAGCCTCTCCCGGTAGCTGGTACCCTCAATGACAATCTGGTAGCTGGCATTGGCCAGACGGTCAAGGGCACTATTGCCCAGGATGGGATCATCAAAGTGGAATGCCCCCAAAGAATGCCCAGGTCGCCTCCAGCCCCTCCATAACATCGGTTAAACTCTGCCCGAATAATGGCCAGAGAAACTCGTGGCGAGAGTAGCCCATCACAGTTACCATGCCCAAGGCCTGGCGCCGGCGGCTACTTTGAGGGTCCCATATCAGCCCCAGGCGGCCGAAATCAGTCTCGGCCATCTCCCCGGGTCCGCTATCCGCCATGCGCACGGTGCTCTGTGCACATTTTCCCCAGCCTTTCCTGCGCACAAAACGGCGCAGGGATGCGTAAGATACCAGACACTGCTGGCCAGTCAGGAGTTCCTGAATTTGGGTGAGCTTCAGCTTATCCTGCTTGAGCCAGTGCTCAATCTGGTGTCCCCAGGGCTCAAGCACCGCGTTAGTGGGCACCACCACCTGACGCGGTCCAGCCTTGTTTATCTGTACCAGGGTAAGCAATCCAGTGGCAGTCACGCATATCTGACATGGAGACCTTGTTTACCTGTACCAGGGTAAGCAATTGGAACTCAGTGGGTGATGGCCCATCACGCGTCAAGCCGCAGCTTTGCGCTATGATAAGGTACTTGCGAACAGTGTTTCTGGCCAGTCCAGTTGAACGTGTTATCTCCCTGACACCACGCCCAGCCTGCCATTGACGAATTACTTCTGTAATCTCCACTCGAAAAAACTCCTTGTATGCCATTGCCGCTCTCCTTTCTACTGATTCTGCGACAATGGTAATTTATTCGTTTCCCGGGTGGGTCAAAGATCCTGGCGAGGTGGGTCAATGTTGGTGGTAAAACCCCCCTTTAGTGAGTCAATGTTCGCAGCATTTACACCACAGGATATCAAGGTAGAATCGCTCACTGATGACCAGAGGGCAGACCTCAATCGGCTCAAAGAGTGGCTGCATGGGCGCTGCGCTCAAGCGAGACTGGAAAGAGATAGAGCTGAGAGGAGAGAAAAGGCAGAGGCAGCTCAAGCCGAGCACGAAGCGATGCAGCCGTCACTCTTTGACTTTTAATAGGTCGAACATCATCAATAACTCAATAGGGTAGGGAGATTAGAATCCCCCTGCCCTATTTTTGTGCTTATTAGCTTCCCCTGAGCAAACAGGCTATTGAGCACCTCACAGCTTGCCAGAGATAAACAGCTTTATGGTTTCGGGAGGGTGTTTATCCTATAGTCATCAAAGCTTTAAATCAGCCTGAGCCAGGATGGTAATGGCTTAGCAGATTTAAATAACCGCTCGTCTGCGGTCCATAATTCGCAACCCTCTTTTTCGGCCAACGCTATATATTGAGCATCATATGCATTTGTTAGTTCATATTCGGCGGCTAAATCAAGGCTTCTTGAATATAGCCCTGTTGGCTCTGTCACTGCTACTCCCACCTGCATAATGGTTGCTAAGGATAGCCTTGCTTCTTGCAGATTGATACGATGCCTTTTTACTGATAGGTAGAGGGCATTCGTAATCTCAGATAAAAATAAAGGTGGAACTAACATCTGGGTAAGGGATGTTGCCCACTGGTTTAGTAGAGCGTCAACTTGAACTTCCTTCTCATCTGGCAACACCCAATGAAGTGCTAGGCTAGCATCCACAACCACCTTGCCCATAGTCAGGAGGCTGAGCCTTCCCGTGTCTCACGGATCAAGGAATTAATCTCGGGGAATGTTCCATGGGCTTGAGCAATCTTCCGCCTTATACCACGGGCTGCCTCCACAGCTGCCAGCCTCTTCTGAACTTCTTTGCTCTTTTCGAGTACCTTTTGATTACGAGAAGCCATCTCTATACCTCTTATTACTATCGCCAAAATTATAGCATACTTGTGCTCCGAAGCATCATCGGTTTTTGGGTTACCTACTGATATTAGCAGTGAGAACGAGAAGGATTAAATCTTACGATATCCCCATTGCAACTGCTTGGGAGACGAGGCCATGCATTAAAAAGAAGATACTCTATCAGGCTGTCTAAAAACCTTCTCTGCCGGAGGCTAATGACCGACCATCGATTGTCTCCGGCACCTTTTAACCGTTGTTCTTTCGAAAGCTATCACCCCCTTCGGCTATTTTTGTTGACTTTCGGGGCTGATTCTATACCTCAGCCCCGACCACCGCATGCACCAGGCACAATAGTGAAAAC
>DFZI01000031.1 GCA_002383665.1 Dehalococcoidia bacterium UBA4060 | reverse complement strand
GTAAGCAGTGATATTCAACATATAAGAAGTAAGCCATTTACCACAATCAATAGCACAAACAAGATAGAACGATTTCACAGTACATTCAAGGATAGAACAAAGGTAGTGAGAGCATACAAGAATCTTAAAGCTGCAAACCTGATTACTCAAGGATGGTTGATTCATTACAACTTTTTTAAAGAGCATGCTGCATTAGGTAATATACCACCAGCGCAAAAGATGGGTATTACTATACCATTTAAGGATTGGAATGATATTGTAAAGCCACAACAGTCAAATGAAGTAAAGCCTACGGGATTTGAAGTAAGACCAATATCCTTAACCCAGCCATTAACACCTGAACAAGAGAAAAGGCAAATACAACGGCAACGAGTACGTATAGCAGTAAGAAAACATGCCGCTAAAAAGAAAGCGCAACAAGCAATATCATCTATAAGGATAGGTCGAAAATGAAACAACCATATTTGAACTTAACCAATTATTTTACTAAAGCGGACATGCGGTTGAGGCAGCGGAGCCAGGTGATCATGGCTTCCCAGGCTTCATCGGTATCGGTTAACTTGGTTTCGACGTGGGCGACACGGGTGTTGCGGAATTCGTTGACCTTGGAGAGGTCCTGGTAGAGGGCTGACATCTCGGGGCCAGCGAAGACCTTCTGGACGTCTTTCCAGACACCGGCGGCACCCCAGCCGCCATCTGCCGCATAGCCCAGGCAAAAGAGAAGCGTGGCCAACTTCTGAATTGAGCGGCCGAAGACAAGATTGTCTTTCAAATATCGCCCATTCTTTTCCAGAAGCGACTGTTCCTTGCCGCGCAGGGAACCGAGATAGGGAGCAAAGTATGTATCCCGCTTGCCAGCATCGGCGGGAATATGAGGCGTTAGCTGGGCATCCAATATCTTTAGAGCGTAATCGTCCAACGGAGCTAACAGCGGCTGGAAGGCGTGGGCATAGTCGGGCATATTTGAGCGAACGGCATAATCAAGCAGGTTGACGGCCTGCTGCATGAGCGGCTCAATGGCCTGAGGTGCGATGGATATACCGGATTTCTTCAATATATCCTGGAAGAGGGTAGCAGCCTCAACTTTGGCAGCCTGCTCCTGCAAGGGCAGCTCCATCTGCAACTTCTCGGCTTCCTGAATGAGCGCCTTGAGGGATGGCTCACAGGCACGAGCCAGTTCTTCCATGGACCCGGCCGCGCTCTGCTGAAATAGGTAATAGGGGATATAGCAATAGCGCCACTTCACTTTGCCTTTGGATGACGCTTTGCACCATTCCATAGCCGCCCGGGCCTTGCGGGGAACCAGCACATCCTCTTTGCCTTTGAGCTCGCAGAGCAGGTAATCATCGTTATTGAGGCGGACAAAGAAATCAGGGATATATAGAGCGCTGTAGCCATCCGGACGCAGATAATCGATCATAAGCTTCTGAGGGCCGGAGTTTTTGGCGAAGGATTTGATATCTGAAGCGAAATCACAGAAGTCCACGAAGGCACGCTCGAATTCATTCTCGCAAGGGGAAAGGTTGAACATGGTGCGCTTAGCCTGAACTGCCGGGCGGTTTGCCGTGCTGGTAGCCTGATATGGCTGCCAGGTAGAGAGTTTGAGCACCTGAGTGAGACGGCGGCGGGCTTTTTTATGGACGGTGCGCTCCATGATAAGGGGAATGAAAGTCGCCCGGATGTGTTCAATAACATCGATGTCACGCATGCGGTGGTCGACTTCGCCGCCAAAAAGGTTGACCTCACGCTCAAACAACACCTTTGTGATGAAATCCTCTACCAGCGGCGTCAAGGCCTGGTGGAAGTTGCTGAGATGGCAGGCACGACCGAGCATCTGGGCGAAGTAACTGGCGGCCGACCAGGCGTTGGTCAAAAGGCCGGCATCGATCTGCATACGGGAGATAATCTCATCCGTGAAGAGATGGCGTTCCTTATACTCAACCTGACCCTGCTTCTTTTGTCCGACCGGAAGTACACGGAAATGATCATCGAAGTATTTTCTGACATCCTCAAA
Organism: Dehalococcoidia bacterium UBA4060; assembly: GCA_002383665.1. GTDB lineage: Bacteria > Chloroflexota > Dehalococcoidia > GIF9 > UBA5629 > UBA6808. Next base: position 16,387 of record DFZI01000031.1, on the reverse strand, counting down.
GGTGAGACCCTGCAGCTCGGCTGTGGTCTCAATGGAATCAGACACGCGTGGCAGCTCAATTTCGAGCGTTTCGACCGGCTTCTTGGCGTGGTCGACAAAGATAGTGACGGACTGCTTGAAGACATCACGGATGGGCAACACGGCGATATCCAGCCCTTCCTGGGCCAGCTCCTCCTCATAGAGCTTGCGGAAAGCGGGATGGTGAACTACAGTTACCATCTCCGGAGTATCACTTTGTGGAAACATGCGGCGCAGGCCACGGCCCAGCGTCTGCTCCGGAAGGATGCCTGACTTGGTGGAATAGGGGCGAAGAGGGACGATGGTAGTGACATTACGCACATCCCAACCCTCACGAAGCATCATGACCGAGACGACGCAGCGGAAATGGCTATCCTTCTTATCAAGCTCACGCGACATCTCGCGCAAAGCACGGAGGTCATCCGGCTTCATCTTTGATTCATTCTCAATGAATTCCTTGACTTCACGGCCGCCACGCAGGACCTTTTTGATATGGCCGGTTAAACGCGTATGAATGTTAAGAACATGGCCATTTAGCAGAGGGAAGGCAGTGTCGTTATTCAGATAATCGGCAATCGCGTTAGCAGAATCGGCATCCTCGGTCATAACAAACAGGATGGGCTTGCGTACCTGGCTAAACTCCTCATAGGTTTTAGCATAGCGTTGATAACCCAGCTTGAGATGCATGGCGTAACGCTCATGAGCCGGGGCGTTCTTATCGCCATGCACTAGCAGCTCTTCCGATTCACCTAATACCGGCACTTTGACGATACCGGCGTCTACAGCTTCGCCCAGGGGGAAATCGCAGACAATATGCCTGAAGAGCTCGCCGTTGTTATGCTTGGGCGTAGCAGTAAAATCAAGCTGGAGGCAAATGCCATCATTGCCGGCGCTCAAGCTCTGGCTATGAAGGGTATCGATAGCACGATTCCAGGCCAGATCAGGGTCGTGCATGTGATGGGCTTCATCATTGAGCACCATAAGACGCGGATGCGAAGCTATACGCTGACGCAGGGCCTCACCGGTATCAAGCACCTGAGCACGTTTGACATCGGGGCCGAAGATGGATGAGACAGACGCAGAGCTATCATTAGAGCGAGGCTCATAAAGGCGGTGGATATTGGTAAGATAAATCGTGCCCTGAGTAGCTGAACCACCCTGCTCCTCCTGCAATACAACTTGAACCTGAAAGTCGTTTTTCCATTCCTCGGGAAGGAGAGGATCACGGTAGAATATGACACAATTCTCGAAATCATCTTTGAGGCGCTCATAGACGGTAAGGTTAGGGGCAATGATAAGGAAGTGCTTTGCGAGATCAGAATCGGCTTCATAAAGGCTGTGATAGTAGCTCCAGACGATGGCAAGGCTCATAACCTTGGTCTTGCCACCGCCAGTAGCTATCTTCAAACAATTCTTGGGCCAGCGATCCTCGTCCGGGCTGATGCCGGCGGCAAGATCAGCCAGGGAGCTATCCCCAAACTCGGTTATAAGCTGGGCAACATTACGGATACGGCGCAGCTCATACAGGTAGACAATGGTCTCCATGGCCTCTCGCTGCGCCCAGTGATAACGGAAGGGAAGGGAATTACCCTCATCATCAGTAATAAGATGATCGGTGGTAAACCAGTAGTTGAGCAAGGTGCGAGAAGTGTCACTGACACCGGCATAACCGCCACGGCGCCACCCATCAACCTCGGCCCGGATAGAACGCACAAGCGGGCACTTGCTGGGACGGCGACCAGGCTTGATTAAGGCAGCACCGCCGGACATGGGATTGGGGGTACGATATTGAGCTGGCTCTTCCCAAGGCTTAAAAAGCGGCAATAAAGCGGCCGAATTCTTCTCAGTAACCTCAAAAGGCATTACTTCTATTCCTGTGCATCAATCACGATGGTAGTATCAACACCGAATACATCGATAACCTTTACGCAGATCCTGTGCTTGCCGCCTACAGAATACTCCCAACCGATATCGGTTGTGGTTTTGAGAGAGCGGTCCTTGCGGGTGCGGAAATCCTGCCAGTGATGCTCAAAGGGCTTATCATCATGCCAATCAAAATCAACAGCCCAGAAATCGATGAAATCGAAGGGTGAGCTGACAGCACGCTGGCGGAGGGCCGCCATCTCCTCTTCCGGCGCCTCGGCAAGGGAGGGAGAAAAGCGAACGAGCGCGACATCCCATTTCTTGCCGTGTCTAACTGCCTTAGCCTCAAGATATCCGGCCTCAAAGAACTGGCACTCGGTACGGTTAGGCTCCATGATCTCACGGGGGATGTATTTCAGCTTGATATCAAGGCCGGTTATAGCCTCAACGGCCTGCTTTTTCAAGGCAAGCTCCATCTCGAATTCCCAAGCCAGGCAGTGCAGCTCACGGCCGCCGGCGGCCTGGGCGGCCTCGGCCACAGCATTAAGCTCCACCTCTGTAAAGATACCGTCGATTTTATCGACATGGACATAGGCTCCATTCTTCTTACCATGGAGAAGGGGACTGGGGGGAGAAGCCAGAGGCGTAGCTTTATAGAACTTAAGGACGATATTGCGATGCTCCTCATCGGCACCCTTAAGGCGATCCAACTGCCACCACTGCCGCTCATAGCGACCCAGATTATAAACATCAAAGGAACGGTACGGTTTGCCAGCCTCGTGCAATTCACGCTGCACCTGTATCATACGCTTGCGGGTGGTATGGATGGCATAGCGGGAAAGGTCACAGCCTATCCAGCGTCGTCCTAGCTTCTCGGCAACGGCAAGGGTAGTACCAGAGCCGCAGAAGATATCGGCGACCAGACCACCTTCTCCGGTTGACGTCTTGATGACCCGGTTGAGAAGAGCCTCAGGCTTCTGAGTCTCAAATCCGGTACGCTCTTCCTGACTCGCCGCGTATCCGCGAAGTTGGCTTATGTCGTCCCACCAATCTGTTACTTGCCTACCCCTGCTTTCGTCAAGGTATTGCTTGACCTTCAGTGTTCTCTCTGTTTTTCCAACGACCACCAAGAGACCTTTGCGATCGTATTCATCCATGCGTTCCCTGGAGATACGCCACCCGTTGGTGGGTGGTTTAATCCCCTTATACTCGTACGTAAGGTTTGGTCTGGGATGGGGACTAACGAGATTACCAAGATTGTACCGACGACCCGTCCCTTCTTCCACATGCCTGTACCAAGAGTCTTCAGTCTTCTGGCTTAATGCAACATATTGCGCCGTGAACGTTGGGTTGTCTCGCTTAGAGAAGAACAGTAGCGTGTCGTGAACTGCGCCATACGTGTGAGCATCATTGTGGCTATCCGCACGCTTCCAAACGATTTCACTCTGGAACATGTCCGGGCCAAAGACCTCTTCCAATATGCACCGCAAATAGGAGTTCACCCTTGTGTCGCAGTGTACATATATGCTGCCTTGCTCGTTCAGGAGATCGCGCATCAGGAGAACCCGCTCGTACATCATGTGCAGATAGGAATCGGTGCCCTTTCCCCAAGTATCACGATAGGCCACGGCTTCAAGGATGGACTGCTCCTTCTGCACCTGTTCTCCTTCCTCCCCGAACTGGACCTGCATACTGAAGTCAGCGCCCACATCGAAGGGTGGATCAATGTAGATCAAATCAACCTTGCCACGAAACTGCTCAAGCAGGGCGGCCAGGGCAAGCTTGTTATCACCCCAGATAAGCATGTTGCGGAAGTCATCACAATGAGCCTTCTGGTTGAACGCTTCCATGTTGAACATATTGCCCTGAGTGGCTTTAGCATGGTCACGTGGTTCGTCGATGGTCTCGATGCGCTGTAAAGGTAACGGTGAGGGCGGCAGCTTTACGGTGCGCCGGTTACCATACTCATCATACTTGCCTTCCCAGACCAGCTCGGTCTTAAGGCGTGAAAGGGGATGCGGATTATCAGGACCCCAACGTGTTTCAGTATTATGATTACCCACGATGTTAAACTCCAACCCGTCGCTAATGATAGAGGCTCGCACGCGATGCTGAACGCTATTATAGATTACATGCCGAATGATATCAATAGATTATGCGGAAATCGGCATGGAGGCCGCCGGCACGGCCGGTGCGGAACGCACGGGGAGCGGATAGCGACGCACCGGAACGGTGTACGGCCGTGCCGGCGGAAGGTTGAAACAGGGGTGGGAGGGAGATTGCGAAAACGGCATGGTGCTGTGAGATGGCCGTGGGAGGCGTGACCGGGGGCTGACCGACGGTGGCGGTGAGTGGCGACAATTACGAAGTAACGAGCTGCGAACCACACCGTGGGCCAGCGGCGGGCGGTTAAGAGCAACCGGGTTTTTATGTTATCAAATTTCACCCGCTCATAAAAACGGAGTTGCCCGCCCGCCGTTCACCCCGGGCACATGGTGATTAACGGACGCCGTGCCGGAGCGTGCCCCTCATTACCTGCACGCTCACTGGCAACGGCGGACCGTGGATGGGGAGACACAGCCAGTACACGGGGAAATTGCGGCAAAGCCGGCAATTTGGCGTGATGGCTGTGGCAGGCCACCTGACAGCACGACTACCAGCCGGTTTCGCAAGGGGTGGGGTAGATTAAGGCCGCCAACCGCTTGCGTTCTTTCCGGAAAGCCCTCCGGGGCGGATGGGGGGCAAAAGGGTGGGGGCTGGGTGGAGGAGGGGGAGATCAGGCCGCCAACCGCCTGTGAGGGGAAAAGGAGGTGGATGTGGGGGGGGATTCCCCTGCGGAATGGCAGCACATTGACGGATGTTATACAATATATGTGGATTTCAGATAGACTCAACAGCGCAGGGAGTATCATCATGGTGAAAACGCTGGAAAAAGAATTTAAATATTATCTCGATCATCAAGATGAACTTGTCAAAGAATACAATGGCAAGTTTATAGTTATACATGACTCAAAGGTAGCCGGGGCTTACGATTCCGAGCTTGAGGCTGTTAAAGAGGCATCCAAGCAATATAAGCCAGGCACCTTTCTTGTACAAAAGTGCGAACCGGGGAACAGCAGCTATACCCAGACATATCACTCCAGGGTGGCTTTTGTATAAGAACCATATATGGAAATCAAAGCCCATGCCTTCAACGTTGCCTATAATGGGATATCCCCAGTCTTAAAATCTGAAGTCCACATAACCGCGCCATTCGAACTAACCAACCCACCAAAAGAAACAGACCGCAAACAATTCATAGCTATCTGGGACACCGGCGCTACCAATTCCGTCATCACTCAAAAAGTGGTTCAGGACTGCGGTCTAAGCCCAATATCCATGGTAAAGGTCCAAACAGCAAGCGGGGAAGCGCTCTCCAACGTTTATCTGGTCAGCATCTGGCTACCGAACAAGGTAATAATTCCACAGATCCGTGTGACCGAAGGGACGATTAGCGGTGATGCTGAAGTCCTGATAGGGATGGATATTATCACCAGAGGAGACTTCGCCGTCACGAATAAGGACGGCAAGACCAACTTTTCATTCAGAGTACCATCGATAGAATGTATCGACTTCGTAAAGCAGAAACCTGCTTCGATTCAAAGCGGTGATCAGACATTACCCAAAGTAGGACGGAATGATCCTTGCCCGTGCGGAAGTGGAAAGAAGTATAAGAAGTGCCACGGGCAATAAGCGCCCCTGGTTAATAAAAAATATCTGCGATCAGTAACTGCGAACACTGGATACTTGCCCCCCCCGTCAACCCTTTTACCATCATTGGAGTACATCTAACCTATTTCAGCTAACTGATGCGATGTATTGGTTGGAATGCAATTGACATCTGCGAACGACAAATCTATGATAATTCAAAATAACTGTCAGATACAATACGACGGCAAGCAGAAGGAAGGAGGCTGGCATGAATAAGGTTTGTGTCAATATGGAAAATTGTTATGGCATCCCGAAACTTCAATATGATTTTGAGTTCGATAATGGTAGAACAATCATAATCTATGCACCTAATGGAGCCATGAAAACATCCTTTGCCCAGGTATTTCGAGACCTAATCAATGATGAGCAACCAAGTGATAGATACTTTCCTAAAAGGAAGACATCGTGTTCAATATTGGACGAGAAAAAGAAGCCGTTGGAACCGGAGCAAATTCTTGTAATAAATCCCCACGTTGATAACTATAGAACAGAGAAAATGGCGACCCTCCTTGTAAATGACGAATTAAAGCGTAAATACGAGTTTATCCATAATGAGATCGAAAAAGCACATGAAGCATTATTTAAGCAACTCGGCAAGGTAAGCGGATTACGAAACGCAGCAGAGGCGGAATTGGTGGCCGACTTCAAAACCAACGAGAAAGAACTACATTCACTCCTTGAAAAACTGGAGAATGACGTGAAAGGGGACATAGATAAAGACTGGGCAGATATAAAATATCACGAAGTATTTAACGAAAAAACCAAAGGATTCTTGGAGTCACAGGAATTCAGGAAACTATTAAAAGACTACATTGAAAAATATAACGAAATAATCGAACAATCCCCATATTTCAGAAAAGGTGGATTCGGGCCTTACAACGCTACTACTGTAGGAACAAGCCTAAAGAATCAAAATTTCTTTTCGGCTAAGCATACAGTGACGCTTAAAGACCGGGAAAATCAGAAAGTACAGGAAATAGGAACCCCTGAGAAATTTATGGAAGTAATAGAACAAGAAGAGCAACGGATACTAAATACCGACGAAGTGAAAGAAAAATACAGGTCCATCGATAAGGAACTTAATCAGCCTGCAGACCTACGAAAATTCAGAGAATATATCAAGGACAATCAGAAACTCCTGCCAGAATTGATTGATCAAAACACACTCAAACTCAAACTCTGGAGAGCATACCTTTCAGCAAACAAGGATCTATATATTGCACTATTGACCACATATAGAAATGGAAAAGGCGAGATTGAAAAAATAGTCGAAAAGGCAAACCAGGAAGTTACAGAATGGCAAGAGGTAGTAGCTGAATTTAATAATAGATTCAAAGTACCATTCATTCTGGACGTTGGAAACAAGAGTGACGTTGTCCTGGGAATAGAAGCACCAAGTCTTGTTTTCAAATGTATAGAAGGCACCGACTGCCAGCTTATTGATGAAGAGGAACTCATGAAAGCACTAAGCACGGGCGAGCAACGAGCGTTCTATATATTACACTTGATCTTTGAAGTACGAGCCCGTAGCAAAGCGGGAATACATACTTTACTTATACTGGATGACATCGCAGATTCATTTGACTATAAAAATAAATATGCAATTATTGAATATCTGAAGGATATACAGGAAATGGGAACCTTCAACTTGATTATTCTGACACACAATTTTGATTTCTTCAGGACTGTTCACAGCCGCCTGCAGATAAAAAAAGAAAAATGTCTTATGGGATACAGGACAGAAACAATGATAAATTTAACACTGGCACCTGACATGAATCCATTTCTTGAATGGAAAAAACAACTCGATAAAAACAAGATGGCACTAGTAGCCACAATACCAATGGTAAGAAATCTGATTGAGTATACAAATGGGACTGACAATACAGAATATAAGAAACTAACTGCACTGCTTCATCAAATGAATGACACAGATTCCATAACAATACGAGATTTGGCAAGGATCTTCGAAAAGAGCATCGGCAGTAAACCAATAGAAAGCGATGACAGGGTACTTCCATTAATAATTCAGCAAGCAGACGAATGCCTCATGCAGCCAGACAATGGTAACCTTGAAAATAAAATCGTTCTATCCATAGCAATAAGACTTATTGCGGAACGTGCTATGATCAAAAATATCTCTGAACCAACTACAGATAACATCCAGGCGAATCAAACCATCGAATTATTCAAGAAATATAAAGGTAAATTTGAAAAGGACCATGAAGATATTAAACTCCTTGAACGGGTTCTACTCATGACACCTGAAATTATCCATCTCAATTCATTTATGTATGAGCCTATCATCGATTTGTCAAATGATCATCTAAAGAAACTATATAAAGATATCAAAGATTTTGCTGAAAGAGACTAAATTACATGTTGGTTAAGTCTATATGATACTTGTAGAGCATCTGCTTAGAATCATATTTAAACGTGTAGCTGGTGACACAGAACTGGATAATTGTTTACGATTGGTATCGGCAATATAAGGGAAACAAGGAGATTGTCGAGCTGCTGGCCGCCGGCACGGCCGGTGCGGGACGCACGGGGAGCGTCCAGCGACGCACAGGAACGGTGTACGGCCGTGCTGGCGGAACTATAGAATCGGGGCTGGGAGGTCTGCGAAATCCGGCATGGTGTTGTTAGATGGCCGTGGGAGGCGTGACCGGGGGCTGACCGACGGTGGCGGTGAGTGGCGACAATTACGAAGTAACGAGCTGCGAACCACACCGTGGGCCAGCGGCGGGCGGTTAAGAGCAACCGGGTTTTTATGTTATCAAGCTACACCCGCTCATAAAAACTGGGTTGCCCGCCCGCCGTTCCCCCCAGGCACATGGTGATTAACGGGCGCCGTGCCGCTCGGCGCGCAGGGCGCAGCCCGAGCACCCGGCAAAGGTGCCCCGTGGGTGGAGAAACACAGCCAGTTCACGGGTAATGACCGGCGACAGGCCCCTCTACTACCCGCCTGGCCCGGTGCATTGGCCGTGACGGCTGGGTTAGGCCAGCTGTCAACACGACTACACGCCGGTTTCGCAAGGGGTGGGGATGATAAGGCCGCCAACCACTTGCGTTCTTTCCGGAAAGCCCTCCGGGGCGGATGGGGGGGGTATTCCCCCAGAGCAGGTTTATTCTTTATGCTGGATTTCGTTCTTTACGTCTTCCCAGGGGCGGCCACCGGTTTCGTCATACTCTGAGTGAGCGGATTCGATATCCGGCAAGAGTACAGCATCCGCAAGGCTTTCGACACGCTCCGCTTCCTGATCAAAGAACTTTTTATCGCTTTCGTAGAACATCTCTCTGGCCTGATTATAGGTGATATCCACGGATTTTGTCTTGATCTTGCTCTGACAGAATTCAAATACCGGGCAATGAACATGCACATGGAAATACTGATTAAAATCGCCATACCACTGCTTCCAGGTCGTCCAATGGCTGCCATGAAACTCGATCTCATCAGGCTCGTTGAGCTTCAACTTGGCGTTGGGAAACGGGATGGATGGAATAATGCCACAGATAGCTTCCACTAGATCATCAAGGGCAAACACCCACCAGGGAGCATCATCGACATGGATATGGGCCTTTTTGTGCAATGAATTTATGCCATAACCCCATCTACGCATAGCGTGAACTCCTTATAATAAGGTGAAGGAACAAGCACATAAACAGCTTGCCATTTTGACCCCCGTCAATCCTTTATAACATCATGTATATTTATACTGCACCATACCGCTGACACTGCAGAAGTAGCAAGTGCATTAAGGAATAAGCTGTGACTAACGATACTTGACAAACAACACTGGGTAGACTAATATCATTATTGGACGTGGGTAATTCCTTTCTGGTGTGCTAATTGCATAAATTGTATTTATTACAATCGCCAGACAGGCGCCACGCAAAAAGCCGCGAAAGCGGTTTTTTTGTTGTCAAAAATAGTATTGCTTAAGGACCTCAACTTTACTCTGAATAACCTTCCAGAAACTATCATCTTTCATCTCATATTTTCTAAATAACGCCCAGGATACGAAGTCAACGGCACTTATACCAGCAATAACATTTGAATCACCGTGCTCAATATAAAAAGGGAAGTTGTGCCCTTTGGCAATCAGGGCTTCAGTATAAAGATAATCATCAAAATGTTTCATTTTGTGCGTTTGTTTACTGGTACGATCGATATAAAGACTGGCTTCATCATATTTAATAATACGATCAACAAGAACACTCTTCGAGTAATAATTGTAAAGAACACCATAAGGCAGCGTCCTTAAATCGTCATTGATTCTGGCTTTATTTACAACTATAGCATCTATAACAACCGACAAAGAGGCCAGCTTTTGTAAAAATTCAAGGATGGGGACATCAGGCGAAGCCTTATATTTATAGGTTGACGGAACGCTGTTGTTATATTGCGCCATATGTAAATGATTAGCCTTAATTTCCAATTGAACCGGCCAACCTGATTTAATAATATGACCTTTGAATTTACGTACTACATTACCAAGATGCTTACTATGATCTGGACATAACAGCGTAACAATAAAATAATCACTGCTGCCTGCTTTGAAACCTAAATCTCCCGATTCATCCTGGAAAATGTTCATTGCCCGATATTATACTCCAGATGAAAGTGCATGTGACATATGAGAAGGCAATCATTAAACTCACCTCTCCAATCCGAACATTATCAGGCAGATACGCAGGGCGTTGGGGATGGGACGGTGGGCGGTGTGGTAGTGGTTGAGCAGGTGGCGAGTGGCTTCGAGCAACAGATATTTGTCTGATGTGATGCAGTGGCCGTCGATGCAGGGGCGGGAGAGCATGACGATGGCCTTACCCATGAGCGCCCAATCTACGGTGCTTTCAGGGCTGCAGTGGCCAAGGATTGACTGCATGATCTGGGGGGTGTGATGGGGGAGATGCCAGGTCGAAGGGAATTCGGGGTCCTCGACAATGGCAAAGGCCTGCCTGGGGAGGCCGTCTTTCAACATAGGTACGGTATTTTGCTGAGATTCATCGAAGTTGTTCGTTTTCATGTTTGCTCCTTATTCAATTTTTATTAGGGGGGGGTGGCTGCACAGGATGTGGGTGGGCGACCACGCAATGAACGTGGGGTAGGTGGCAGGTCCGGCTGTAAATAATTGACATGGTGAGCTATGCTCGCTGGCTGCCTGTGGCGACCCTGGGGAGGGCATCCTGAGCGGCTTTAATGCAGAGGGCGAGGGACATCAGGTAATCATCGTGACCTTCCGAGGGGTCCACAAAGAAGTTGATAGTCTGATTGGTACGGTAGTGGGACCTGGCTTTTTCCAGTTCAAGCTGAAACTCAGCGAACTCAGGGCTGCCGTCACCGGCATAACACTTGAGGCGGTTGGAATTGACGGCGGCAATGAGGTCGAATCCAAGCTGAGATTTGGATGACTGGGTGAACTTGAAGGGCTGGACACGTGCGCCGCAAGCCTTTTGCAGGAAGGAGGCGACTGGCTCACCGATGCCGGTAGCGTCACAGAGGACACGGGCGCAGTTCCAGGTGGTTTTGATGAGGTCAACAAGGCTGGGATATAGCTCATGGTGCGGCCTGCCGACCCAGGCATAATGCTCAACAATTTTTAGCGACGGTTCCTTATTCTCTGTGCGGACCACTTCGGCGATGGTGACGACGGTGGAATCACGCTGGGGGCGGATGAGGATGATGTCATCGAGCTGTTCATCCTGACCGGCGATATCGATGCCGGCCACATAAACGGCGCCGGGCTGGCGGGAGCGCAGGCGGGTATGGGTGCCGAGGATCTGTGCCAACTGGGGACGGGAGAAGAGGCGCCCGCTGGCGGGCAGAGGCAGAAGGCGGTACTGGGTGCGGAAGAGGGGATGGTCATCACCCAGACGAAGACGTTCGGCTTCAACGAAAGCGGCGTAGCCGGGGTTATGCCTGGCCACTTCTTCCCAGGGGTAGCGGAAGTGACGTTTGATGCCATCCTGCTTTTCAAGCTCAAGATTAAGCTGTTTGGTCTGCTCAAGCAGGGTGGAATCATCCCAGGTGGTGCCGTAGTGGATGGTGGTGGCATTGGTGGAGCTGGCCATGGGGCGGAACTCCTTGGAATACTTGTCCTGGTTGATATCCTGCGACTCATCCACTTCGAGCAAGAGGTCAGCGGTGTGGCCCACGACGTTGGAGGATTCATCGGCGGAGAGAAACACCTGGCGGGCGGCGCCCAGCCTGATGATATAGCCGAACTCAGCCTGCCAGATGCCGTCATAGCCGAAATCGTCGAGGCGGTCCCGGAGCCGGTTCATGCTGATGAGGGTCTGGGGCTTGAAGGTGGGGGAGCATTTGATGGAGGTGCCGCCTTTGGCGATGAACATCGTCAACAGGAGCACTTCGATATGAGCGGAAAGCTCGTTCTTGCCACCCTGACGGGCGATTTCGACGGAAAAGGTCAGGCCTTTCCTGTGCAGAATGCTATCGAAAACAGCCCTGGCAACTTCCAATTGATAAGGGCGTAACTCCATCTATTTTTGAATGAAGGCTTTGATGCCGAGGGGGACAGCGATCTCCGTGAGCACCCTGGTGATAGCTTCCTTGAGCGACTTTTTCTGTCCGGCACTGATATTGAACCTGGTGCGGATGAGGCGGGCGATGGTATTGGCGGCGATCACCTGCATATCGATGCGGTCGGGATGCTCATCGATAAGCTGGAGCAGCTTGACGCGCAGGATGGCGATCTCTTCGTCTATGCCCTCGACTGAGCGAGCTTCATCAAGCTGGAGTTTTTCAGCTTCGTCAAGGACCTGGCTGTAGAAGCCGTGTTTGCGGGCATTCTGGTTGCCCCTGGGAGCGCCGCGCTTTTTCTTGTCTGTCATGAATCACTTTGAGCATGCCATAGACGATGGTGAGAGCTGCCAGCTCGTAGTTTTGTTCCTGGAGTGCCTTTTCGAGTAAAGACATAGGTATCAGGTAATATAATAGAACATTTGTACGCGGGGATGGAAGGGAATTTTGTCACAAAAAGGGGGGCATATTTCAGACAACGCAACAAAATAAGCAATCTGTATTGAATAGCAAAGGTTGATCTGATATATTTATACACATACGCTAATTGCTGAATAAATAATTTCCTATGTCGAAAAAGAAAAAAAGCTTTATCCAAGCACACGCAACACACGCAAAAAAACCCGTTAGTTCTTTGCTCGATGTGATGCAAGATGGCAACGAATATTCAAGCTTAGTTGATGTTGCGCCACAAAATATGAACTTCAGAGATGAATTGCGAAGAGCGATTACGGATATTGAGGCAGTAAGAAAACGACCATTGGTAGTATACGCAGCCAATGTAATTAATACCCCGGCTGGGTCTTCGCCAGAAATTAGTCATATCGACGACCTGCCATTTTCAGAAATGATATCATCGATCCCAACTGGGACCGATGCAATTGATATATTAATTGTTACCCCAGGCGGTATAGCTCAACAGGTTTCACAATTCGTAAATAAAGTTCGGCCAAGATTTAAAGATGTCGGAATGATCATACCTTACATGGCAATGAGCGCGGGCACAATATGGGCACTATCTGGAAATGAAATATGGATGGATTCCAGGGCATTCATTGGGCCGATAGATCCGCAAGTACCCGGAAAAGATGGGAGGTTTGTTCCTGCGCAGGCACTTTTAGCACTATTGAAGCAAATTCAAGACAAAGGACAGGATAATATTAAGAACGGACAAAATCCGGATTGGTCCGATATATTAATCCTGCAAAATATGGATGCCAAAGAAATCGGTAACACAATTTCGCTAAGTAAATACTCCGTTCAACTTGCAGCAGAGTACCTAAACAACTATAAATTTCGAGATTGGACAAAACATGCTGACGGAACTATAGTCACTGCGAGTGAAAGAGCTAAAAGAGCAGAGGAAGTGGCAAATATGCTCTGCTCACATGAGCATTGGAAAGTACACAGCCATGGAATCTCACGTGATGTAGCTTGGAACGAACTTAAAATCAAAATCAGTCACCCTGAAGATTTACCTGGCTTTGAAAGAAGTATTCGCAGATTTTGGGCTCTATTGTTTTGGATGTTTGATAACTCTGCTATAATGAAGATATTCATTTCCAACAATTATTCTTTATTTAAATTAAGGCCATCAAGTAAAAATTAAGAGGTGTTGCATGGAGGATATGAAAAGTATCCTAAAACAAATTGGGTGGTCAGATGAGCTTATAGATAAATGCCTGGCGCAAGAGAACCGGAAAATACAGCAATTATCACAAGCTGAATACTTCACATTGAGTACACAAGAGCGTGACACCACAACACTTACAGTAAGTATCAACACCCCTGCTATAAGTGATGGAACGCACTTCAACAAATAAATAGCTATATAACGACTCAATACCAAAGATTCCTAATAGAAGGCCTTATTCTGCTTTATACCCCCCAGAACATCGTCACCATTGTCACCTACGCAACCTGCAAATAGGAAAACGGGTGACAATGATGGTGACCAACCTCTACCGGGCAGAGAAACGACAGCAAAATGTGAAGCTACGGTGATGAGGGTGACGTTGGTGACGTTTTTTCCTGAGAGTTGGATGGAGATAGTGAGATACCGTACTGTGAGGCCAGCCTGAAGGCGAGGTCATCATCCCAGACCACGATATGTCGGCCATCATGTGCCAGACGGCGCTTGACGAAGCCAAGGCGTTTAACGAGCCAGCCGACCTTGCGGGCGGTGAGGCCGGCATCCTCATCCATTTCGTTCGCGCAGCAGGAGATGGCATCCGAGGTCAACCTGACTCCGGCAGAATGCAACTGGAGCATGGCTGCAGTGATGAGGCCTTCCAGGGTATTGCGGCGGCGGGAATAAATAGACTCCTGGTGGCTTTGGATAAAGGTGGAAAGGGTATCGGAAAGGGACTGGTCGGAGCCGGCCAGGGCTTTGAGCGGCATGAGGAGCTCCTGCAGGCGGGGCTGGAGACCCGGTTCCAAAAGGTCATTGGAGAAGGCTCTATCTTTGAGCTTGCACAGGTTATACAAGCGGAAGGTGAGAAGCCTGGAGCGCAGGTCATAAATCTCATCATCGAATGAGGGAGGGAACATGCGGGGGATATCGGTGCGGGTGAGGATGGGCATCTCCGTGGTGAGGCAGCGGGACTCGAGGGCTTCATCATCGAAGCGGAAGCGGGTAGCTATAAGCTTGGGGCCGAAGACCTGGTAGCCACGAGGACGCCAGCGTCCATTGACCTTATCGGCGCGCAGGACGGGGAAGCCCGGGCGATAACCGTTATTCAGGATTTTGACCATATCATTCCAGGCGGAGGATTCTTTGAAATCCGCCTCGTCCAGGATAAGGGTGCCGCGGTACTGGTCGAGGATGCGGAAGATGGGAGCGGGCGTGGAGGCGCCGGAGGCGAAGATGGGGCGGAAACAGATTGAGCCCACGACCTGCAGGAAGCGTGTCTTGCCGGTGCCCCAGTCACCGATGACACGGAGATAAGGAAGTGAGGGGGCAAACTCATACACCCAGGATAAAAGCACGTAGAGAGCAGAGATCGTCTCGTAAGAAGGGGGAAGCTGAAGATAGCGGTGGATGAATTCCTGGACTTGCTGGAGTAAATCATGGGGCTGGCAATAGCGGAAGGAGGCATCACGGGCAATTATACCCAGCCTTCCAAAATGACACTGGGGGAATATCTTAAACGATGGCTAAAGGATTATGTCACACCCAACCTGGCGCCGAAGACGGCAGAGTGGTACGCCTATATCGTGCACACTCACATCATCCCAGCACTGGGGAATATTACGCTGACGCAACTGAGACCGGAACATCTGCAACGGTATTATGCTGACAAGCTGGCGAGCGGACGTAACGATGGACAGGGTGCGCTGAGCCCGCAAACGGTGCGGCATTGCCACGTGACAATACATTATGCACTGGAGACGGCGATGAAGTGGGGGATAATTATGCGGAATCCTGCTGATGCTGTGATGCCGCCACCGATTCAGCGGAAGCAGATGCAGACATGGAATGAGTCAGAGGTGCGATGTTTTCTGGAGGAGATAAAAAAGTCGCCCTACTATGCTCTATTTCACCTGCTGCTGTCTAGCGGGATGAGAAGGGGCGAGGCACTGGCACTCCGCTGGCGCGATGTGGATTTAACATTATGCCAGGTGTACGTGACCCGCAGTCTGCAGCATTTGAAGGATGGGACTTTTGTTTTCAAGCAGCCGAAGACGGCCAGGGGACAGCGTTCCATAGCATTGCCGCCAGCAACGACGCTGGTGCTCAGGGAGCATTATGAGAAACAGGCAGAAATCATGTCCCGGATGGGTGCTACGCTTAAGGAAGACGACTTGGTTTTCTGTCACTCCGATGGGACGCCATTGCAGCCAAGCAGCATCACACACGCCTGGGAGAAACTGGTCAAACGGTCCGGGTTGAAATATATACGGCTACACGATGCCAGGCACACACACGCTTCTTTGATGTTAAAGCAGGGGATACATCCTAAGATCGTGCAGGAAAGGTTAGGACATGCCAGCATACAGATCACGCTGGATACGTACAGTCACGTTGCAGCCGGTCTGCAAGAAGCGGCGGCTATGCGCTTTAACGAGGTATTTTCGATGGCGGTGGAGGATGATGCGGCGGATGAAATTCATTAGCTTTTTATTAGCTTTTTTCAAAAATGGGATTTATGGAAAGTGAAAATTTGGTGAATTTAGCTTCAGAAACTGGTGGGCGATAGAAGATTTGAA
>DFZI01000108.1:2894-3778 GCA_002383665.1 Dehalococcoidia bacterium UBA4060 | reverse complement strand
GTATAATGTTTTGCAAGGTCTCTCTAACTCAAAACCGACAAATCAGAAACTGTAACTCCATTGGTGGAGAAATTAGAAAGAAACGGCCTGCTGTGATCATCAGCAATGACTCATCAAATAAATTCCTCAACCGTGCCCAGGTTGTACCTTTAAAAAGTTGAGCAAGCTGTCAAAATTCAACTGGCAATTATATGATTGGAACGTGATCCGGCATCTATGAGCGTACAGGCCACACTGCCTTTTTACAAATCAGCAAATAGTCTTTATTTGCCGTGGCAGTGCTTGTACTTCTTGCCTGAGCCGCAGGGACAGGGGTCGTTGCGTCCCACTTTGTGCCCGGCAGGAACGGCGACTTTCTGCGGTCGCGGCACCTCCCGCCTTTCCAGGTTGACCTTGAAGATCATATGGGCGATGTCGTGCTTGATGCCAGCCATGAGGCTATCGAAGTAGGCGCCGCCCTCCTTCTTATACACCACCAGCGGGTCTATCTGCCGTACCGATTGCAGGCTCACGCTCGTCCGCAGATGGTCCATGGCAGTCAGGTGCTCTTTCCAGTGGTCATCGATGATGCGCAGCATGACCAGTCTTTCCACCAGCCTCATATCGTTAGCCCCAATCTCAGCTTCCTTCTTTTCATAAAGCTGCCGCGCCTGCTCAATGATATACTCCGCTGTCTTGTCCGCATTCATCCTGACCAGAAATTCCGGGTTAATATCAGATGGCAGAGGACAGATATCAGCTATATCCTGCAGCAGCCCCTGGTAGTCAGGCTCATCATAACCGGCACGGCCGTAGTAATCATGCACAAGCTGGCTTATCTCCTCCTCAACCATATCCAGGATGTTGGACTTGAGGTCAGCACCTTTCAGTATCTTGTCGCGCTC
>DFZI01000108.1:0-2797 GCA_002383665.1 Dehalococcoidia bacterium UBA4060 | reverse complement strand
ATATCATCCTCCAGCGAAACGAAGAACTGTGAGCTGCCCGGATCGCCCTGCCTTCCAGCGCGCCCACGCAACTGGTTATCGATACGCCTGGCCTCATGCCGCTCCGTGCCGATCACATGCAACCCGCCCAGTGCGACTACTTTATCGTGTTCTTTCTGCCATTCCTCGTATCTCTTCTGGTACTCTTTTTCATCGGCAAACTCCTCACGCTCAGGCGGCTTGCCACCCAGTATAATATCCACCCCACGTCCGGCCATATTAGTAGCCACCGTCACGGCTCCTGCCCTGCCAGCCTGGCGGATGATCTCAGCCTCACGCTCATGGTACCTGGCATTGAGTACCTCGTGCTTCACGCCCTTGCGCTTTAACTGCTCGCTGAGCAACTCGGATTTCTCAATGGAAACGGTGCCGATCAGCACCGGCTTCTCCTCCCTGTTCAGCTTCTCGATCTCAGTCGCGATGGCCTTGAACTTGGCCTGCTCATCTTTGTAAATGACGTCGTGATTATCACTGCGTATCATAGGGCGGTTGGTGGGGATGACTACCACATCCAGCTTGTAAATCTTAAACAGCTCCTCCGCCTCGGTGGCAGCAGTGCCGGTCATACCTGCCAACTTCGCATAAAGCCTGAACAGATTCTGGAAGGTAATAGTGGCCAGCGTGACGCTTTCCTTCTGAATCTTGACTCTTTCCTTGGCCTCGATAGCCTGATGCAGGCCTTCCGCATAACGGCGGCCGAACATAAGCCTGCCGGTGAACTCATCAACGATGATGACCTCGCCGTTCTTCACCATGTAATCACGGTCACGCCGGAAGAGTACCTGTGCTTTGAGAGCATTGTCGATATATGGACTCAGGCTGTAATTGGATGAATCATAGAGGTTGGGCGATTTAAGCAAGCCTTCACGGCGCAGCATGCCCTCCAGGCGGTTGATACCAGACTCGGTCAGGTACACCTGCCGTTCCCGTTCTTCGATCTTGTAGTCCTCGGGAGAAAGCTGCGACACCAGTCGCGCCATGGTATAGTAACGCTCAGTGGCCTCCTCAGCCTGGCCACTGATAATGAGAGGAGTGCGGGCCTCATCGATCAGGATGTTATCTACCTCATCGACGATGGCATAGTGCAGAGGCCGCTGCACCTTCTGTGAAAGGTCAAGGACCATATTATCCCGCAGGTAATCAAAGCCGAACTCATTATTGGTCCCGTATGTGATGTCGGCTTGATACGCTTCCTGTCGTGTAACAGGTTTGAAATGCGGCCAGCGTTTGTCTTTTTCATCGACGTAATCCGGGTCATAGATTAACGCAGGCAATCCATCGCCGGTACTTTGCGCAGGGAAGATGCTGGCCACTGATACTCCCAGTACATGGTAGACGGGACCCATCCAGTAAGCATCGCGGCGGGCCAGGTAATCATTCACGGTGACGAGGTGACAGCCCTTACCTTCCAGCGAGTTCAAATATAACGGCAGTGTTGCTACCAGGGTCTTGCCTTCGCCCGTCTTCATCTCAGCAATCTTGCCCTGGTGCAAGACGATCCCGCCCATCAACTGGACATCAAAATGGCGCAGGCCAATTGTACGGCGTGAGGCTTCACGTACAGCAGCAAAGGCCTCAGGCAATATATCGTCAAGCGTTTCCCCGTTACCCAGGCGCTCCCTGAGCTGCGAGGTAGTAGCTTTCAGGTCTTCAGCAGACAGGCTCTGGAAATTTGCTTCCAGCGAGTTGATTTTTTCTACGATGGGCTTGAGGCGCTTTATCTCTTTTTCATTGGAATCAAAGAGCTTTTCAATCCAGCTTGGCATAAGGGTTCATCAGTCCTCGAACATGGCGCCGATCGACATGCCGGTATGAATGCGGTGTATCGCTTCGCCCAGCAGGGGCGCTATTGGCAGTACAGTAATTTTAGCATTTTTTTTCGACCCGTTAACAGGTATTGTATCGGTAACCACCACTTCCTTAACGCTTGACTGCGTGATCCGTTCAATGGCGGGGCCAGAGAAAACAGGGTGAGTACAGCAGGAATAAACTTCCCTGGCTCCCTGCCCGAGCAGGGCATTAACGGCATTGACCAGTGAGCCTGCCGTATCGATCTCATCATCCACGGTTATGGCACGCTTGCCCGCGACATCACCGATAATATTCAGGGTCTCTGTAGTGTCGCCATTGCCCACGCGGCGTTTCTCAATTATAGCCAGCGGTGCGTTAAGCTTCTCCGCCAGGTCGCGGGCACGCTTGCTGATGCCGATATCGGTAGCTACCACTACCAAATCCTGCAATTTTTTACTCTTCCAATAGTCACTTAACAAGAATAACGCAGTCAGTTCGTCCACAGGGATATTAAAAAAGCCCTGTATCTGGGCAGCATGCAGGTCCACAGTAAGGATCCGGCTGGCACCGGCCGTCGTCAGCAGGTCAGCGATCAGGCGTGCGGTGATCGGCACGCGGGGCTGATCTTTTTTATCGGTACGGGCGTAGCCGTAATAAGGCACGACCGCCGTGATACGCTCTGCCGAGGCGCGTTTGAAGGCATCAATCATGATGAGAAGTTCTACGAGGTTCTTATTGACCGGTGAAGATGTAGGCTGGATGAGGAAGACATCCCGTTCACGTACATTTTCCAGGATCCGCACAAAGATGTTCTCATTGCTGAACTCGAAAACTTCCATCTTGCCCAGAGGTAGACCTAAATAATCACACACCGAGCGTGCCAGTGCAGGGTGCGCATTACCGCAGAATACCTTGATCTCATCCTGAGCAGCAAACTGATGCATGATTTGTACCTCCTGAAAAATGC
>DFZI01000012.1 GCA_002383665.1 Dehalococcoidia bacterium UBA4060 | reverse complement strand
CATCAACTCATTGTATACATACAGCTATTATTGCTGATAGCTCATTATATCAATTTTTCCCGGTATGCCAGTAACATAAGTCACAATTAAATAAAATAGATAAGGGCTGTCCACCCCGGGACAGCCCTTATCTTGTTGCTGTGCTGGTTTATTAACGAGTTATCTTTTCCAGATTCTTGATTCCAGTGTTAATGCCTTTGCCCATCAGTTTCAGCTTAATGGGTGTGCCGTTGCCATATTTCTTATAAACACGACATACCTCGCAAATACTGGTGTCTTTACCGGTTGCACCGTGGTCATCGAGTTTGCAGTAAGTACCTTCTATCTCCCAGCAAGGCAGGAACTGGTAAAGAGTAGCCGGACATTCGGACTTGATTATCTCAGGACAATGGCATTTCTCCCAGCACGGCTGCTTATCATCCCAGAAACTGGCATGTGATATCCGTTCATTATATTCAATCTTTTCCATCATCTCTGCCATTTTTGTCCTCCTTCATTGGATATTATTCTGTATTATCTACATTATTAATTTAGCATTGTGCATACACTATGCCATCCGTCATGTGGCTTAACTTATAATTGCGCAAAAGCGCATACATAATATTCTTGTATTAAGCCAAAATGCTTAAAATATAGGAACTTTATTTATTCAATCTGGATTACAATATCTGTGATGTCACCTATNNGGAGGGAAAAATGGATTCAGACAAGATAAGGTTGGAAAAGGAAAAGGCGCTAAGTCTTGCCATCAATCTGATTGAGAAGACTTATGGGCTGGGATCGATCATGTCTTTAGGGGAAAGATCGGCACGGGTGAAGGTTGATGCTATACCAACAGGTTCATTGAGTCTTGACCTTGCTTTGGGAATCGGTGGTATCCCGCGTGGCCGCGTTACGGAAATATTTGGTGCTGAAGCCTCGGGCAAAACTACGCTCGCTCTTAACATTATCGCACAGGCACAGAAGATGGGTGGGCTGGTGCTTTATATTGATGCCGAACATGCCCTGGATACACATTATGCCTCTATATGTGGCGTAAATGTTGATGCTCTTAAAGCTGCCCAGCCCGGTACGGGTGAAGAAGCGCTTGATATAGCTGAAAAGATGGTCAGGACACATGCTCTTGATTGTGTTGTTATTGACAGTGTAGCTGCACTTGTCCCCCGGGCTGAAATTGAGGGTGAAATGGGGGAATCGCATGTGGGACTCCAGGCCAGGCTGATGTCGCAGGCCTTGAGAAAACTTACAGGAGAGATCAGTAAATCAAATACGGCCGTCATTTTCATCAATCAGTTACGGGAAAAAGTCGGAGTTATCTTTGGTAATCCCGAGGTTACCCCCGGTGGGCGCGCCTTGAAGTTCTATAGCTCGGTAAGAATTGATTTAAGGAAGGCAGAGGCAATTAAAAACGGTTCCGAAATAATCGGAAACCGGGTAAGGGCCAAGGTCGTAAAAAACAAGATGGCACCGCCATACAGGGTTGCCGAATTCGATATCATGTTTAACTGCGGCATCAGTAAGGAGGGCGATATAATTGATCTTGGTGTAAGCTCAGGTGTGATCAAAAAGTCCGGTTCCTTCTTTGATTTCGCTGGCAACAAACTCGGTCAGGGAAGGGAAAAGGCCCGTGAATTCCTTGTGCAGCATCCTGAAGTGGCAAATGAAATTGAAAAACAGGTTCGTGATTTAGCGCTTTCCGGTCATCCTATGGGATACGATGGTAAAGATACAGGAGATTAATCTGGCTTCTGCACAAGTGGCTGCACATGAAAACCGTCATTGAGATCATTCCTGAAGAATCAGGAATGGTCAATATCATATTTGATGATGGCACATCGCTCACTGCAAGGCGTGAGGTTATCGGTCGTTACGGGCTTGAGGTTTCCCGGATGATAGATGAGATAACGTTTGATAGGATTATCAGTGAGGTTGATGGTGGCAGATGCTATGAGGCTGCGTTGAGATATATTGAGTTCCGTGCAAGGTCTGAAAATGAGCTCAAACGTCATTTGCAGTCAAAACATCTTTATTCAACTGCAGCTATTGAGCATAGTATATACAGGTTGAAGCAAAATGGATTACTCGATGACGCATCATTTGCCAAGGCCTGGGCTCATGACCGTTTACAATTTAAACCTAAAAGTAGACTTATGATCCAACGTGAGCTTGTGCGAAAAGGCATCAACCCAGATAACATTGATGCTGCTACCGGGGATATTGATGACTCGGTCAGCGCATACCAGGCCGGTGTTAAAAAAGCCAGGTTGTTACATTCAAATGACCGGTCTGAATTTACCCGAAGATTGTCTGCCTATCTCAGCAGACGTGGATATAGTGGTGAAGTTGTGCGTGAGACTGTCAACAGGCTCCGGCAGGAAAATTTACAAAAATAAAGCAATTTTCATGATTTATGATCTGGAGCTACGTCGGTTAATTAATAATATAGTATAATTAATTGTTAAAAAATTAACATAAATATTTAACACAACAAAATGTTTTACTTAACCTTATTTATATATATTGAGAGGCATTTTTATTATGGACTGGATATATTACATTATAACCGGCCTGATTGCCGTTTTGTTCCTGCTCTTTGGTTACTTTGCAAGACAACTGCTGGCTAATCAGCAGATACGCAATGCGCAGAATGAAGCCAAGAAGCTACTGGAAAATGCTCAAGCGAAATATGAACAAATGCTGCTGGAGGCCAAAGAAGAGGCCGTAAAGGTCAGAGCAGCGGCTGAGGCAGAAAGCAGAGAACGAAGGTATGAATTACAGAAGGTAGAAAGAAGATCCAGCCAGCGTGAAGAAAGGCTGGAACGCAAACTTGAAGCCCTGGAACGGCGTGAGAGGGCTTTAATTGGGAGGGAAAAGGATATTGAGGCAGTGCGCGCTCAAGTCGACGAGATCAAAGAAAAGCAATTACAGAGGCTGGAAGCTATTTCAGGTCTGTCCAGCGAGGAAGCCAAGCAGCAGTTGCTTGCAGCGGTCGAGGATGAGATCAGAGAAGATGCTTCTCGCCGGGTGCGTGATTGGGAAGTCCGCTTCAAGGATGAGGTCGACAGCAAGGCGCGTGATATCCTGGCTACTACTATTCAGCGATATGCGGCTGATGTGGTATCGGAAACAACTGTATCAGTGGTACCGCTTCCCAACGAGGATATGAAGGGGCGGCTGATTGGACGTGAAGGACGTAACATTCGAGCATTGGAACAGGCTACGGGAGTTGATCTTATTATTGACGATACCCCTGAATCTGTCACTATTTCCAGTTTTGATCCTGTACGCCGTGAGATAGCACGTGTGGCGTTGACCAATCTGATCCTCGATGGTCGTATCCACCCGGCAAGGATTGAAGAGGTCGTGGATAAAGCTAAAGCTGAAGTGGAGTCCACTATACGACTTGAAGGGGAGCAGGCGGCCAGAAAAGCCGGTGTACAAGGCCTGCACCCTGAGATCATCAGACTGCTGGGGCGACTAAAATACAGGACGAGCTATGGTCAAAATGTGCTAACTCACAGCATGGAAGTTGCCCATGTTGCTGGAATGCTGGCTGCTGAGATCGGTGCCAATGTGATACTGGCTAAGCGTGCAGCCTTGCTGCATGATCTGGGCAAAGCAGTTGATCACGAGGTTGAAGGTCCGCATGCTTTAATCGGCGCCAATCTGGTCAAACAATGGGATAAATCAGCTGAAGTCGTGCAGGCTATTTCAGAACATCATGGTGAAGCTACTACAACAAG
>DFZI01000086.1 GCA_002383665.1 Dehalococcoidia bacterium UBA4060 | reverse complement strand
AATGACAGCATTCACGAGATGCTACTCTATTTTAACGAGGGGCACACGATCGATGAAGCACTGCAAAAGGTCTGTGGCCTCAATACTGAAGGACTTGATGATGCCTGGAGGCAGCACATGCTTTCACTGAGTGATAAGGCAAGTTCCAGGGCTTGCATGCCTGACCCTGCGCTCATTGAGCCGATCCCGGCTCTGGCTTACAGGGGAATATAATGCAGCCGGACAAGTCTTTCACCGTCCACGACCTGCCTCAGGCTGAAAGGCCGCGCGAACGGATGCAAAAGTATGGGGCCGAGGCTCTTTCCACCACCGAGCTGATCGCCATTCTGATCCGCAGCGGCACCCCCGGCGAGTCAGTACTGCTCATAGCCCAGAAATTGCTGTCGCATTTCGGCAACCTGCAGAACATAGCCAGTGCCTCCCTCGAAGAACTGGCCGGGATAAAAGGCATCGGCCCGGCCAAGGCCACACAGATCAAGGCAGCCTTCGAACTGGGCAGGCGCGTGGATGACCCCGACTACAATAGCAATGGAGAGCCTGTGCAGTCACCTGAGCAAGCCTGCAGGGCTGTGCAGGGAAAACTTAAGGGAAAAAAGAAGGAACACTTTTATATCCTCTGTCTGGATACACGCAACCGCGTCCGCGCCAAAAGGGAGGTATCCATAGGCAACCTGGACAGCAGCATCGTACACCCTCGCGAGGTGTTTAAAGAAGCCGTCTCGTCTCTATCTGCCTCGGTTATTTTCGTGCACAACCATCCTTCGGGTGATCTCGAGCCATCACCTGAGGATATCAGCCTGACCAAACGGCTGGCCGAGGCAGGTGAACTGCTCGGCATACCGGTGCTTGACCATATCATCGTCAGCGATAGGGGCTATACCAGCCTGAAATCAAGAAATCTGATTTAAGGACCGTACATTATGAAATATTACACTTTAAAATACCTGGCATTGATAGCTGCACTTATCCTGCTGCTATCCGGATGTTCGGCGCTTATCAAGAGCGGTGACAGCTTTGATACAGGCAGCCAGACACTTGACCTTTGGGATAGCGGGCCGCTAACGCTCGACCCTGCCATCTCCAGTGAAATGACCTCACACCAGTATGTGATGCAGTTGTATAGTGGGCTGGTGAAATTCGATGCAGACCTGAAACCGGTCCCCGATATCGCCGAGGGATGGGAGGTCAGCGCCGATGGCAGGACCTATACATTTCACCTGCGCCACGATGTTAAATTCCATAACGGCCGGCTGTTGAAGGCTACTGACATCAAGTACTCCCTGGAAAGGGCCTGTAACCCGGCTACCGGTTCAGGCACGGCACTCACCTACCTGGGCGACATCGTAGGCGCCCGCGACGTCATAGCGGGCAAGACAGACTTCATCAGCGGAATCGAGGTGGTAAACGACAGCACGGTCAGGATCACCATCGATTCACCCAAGGCCTACTTCGTCTCCAAGATGGCCTATCCCACCGCTTTCGTGGTGGATAAAAAGAACGTTGAGAGCGGGACAGACTGGTGGCACAAACCAATCGGGACTGGACCCTACAGGCTGCAGAAATGGGATCGAGGCAACCTGATCATCCTTGAGCCGTTTAATGATTTTTACGGGGAAAAAGCCAGCGTTCGCGTGGCCTTTCACCTGCTGTCCGGCTACAGCATCCTCATGTCCTTGTATGAAACCGGCAAAATCGATATACTGCCGGTCGACAAGCTGTATATAGACAGGGCCTCTGATCCCAACGGCCCTTTTTATGACCAGCTCCACATATATCCCGAGTTCAGCCTCAGCTACATTGGCTTCAATACCAGCAAACCTCCCTTCGATGACCCACTGGTCAGACAGGCCTTCTGCCACGCCGTGGACAAGGAGCGCATTATCAGACTGACCCAGAAGGGCATGGTCACTCCGGCGGCCGGCATCATCCCCGAAGGCATGCCCGGCTACAACAAGGATATTCAGGGCCTTGAATACAATGTGGAAAAGGCCAAGGAACTGCTCGCTAAATCTAAATACGGTTCGGCGGAAAATCTTCCTCCTATCACACTGACTCTCTCCACCCTGGGCAATATTGGCATTGACGATTACCTGGGTGCCCTACTACAGGGCTGGAAACACGATCTGGGCGTAGAAGTAACGGTCAGGCTGCTTAACCATGACATCTTCCAGTATAACCTGCGTGAGGAAGTGGACAACCTGTGCACCATGGGATGGATCGCCGACTATCCTGATCCACAAAACTTTCTTGATATACTTTTCCGCACCGGCGCCGACTATAACTACAGCAACTTTTCCAGCCAGGAGCTGGATACTCTGCTGGACCAGGCGGCGGCTGAGCAGGATTATGACAAACGCCTCTCGCTTTACAGGCAGGCAGAGCAGATCGTCGTAGAACAAGCACCTGTTTTACCCATGTGGTTCCCACGCAACTACATGTTGGTCAGCCCCTATGTCCACGGATATAGCATCGATCCGCTCGGCGTACCCCGCTTCAACCAGGTAACACTTGAACGCTGACGCATAGGCCAGCAGGCCCATTCATCATATCACTGGATCAACCTATTACGACCTCTCCCACAGGTCATCCAGGTTATCCAGATCCTTGTGGCTGTCATGGAAAGAGGTCTTACCCCGGCCAGCCAGCGGGCCCAGCTCCGAATAAGATTCGGCCGAGCCGTATTCCCGCACTCTGACCACCACCGGCATGGGAAGTGCATGTCCGAAGATGAGTGCCTGCTGCTTTGACTCCAGCTTGGACAGCACCGCTTTCAACTCGCTCTTGCCCGCCACGCCGGTAAGCACTGCGTCAATATCCTTTTCATTATCCAGCAGGCAGGTGATCTTGGTGCCGAGCTGCGACATGATCTCCTCATCGATGCCACTGGGACGCTGATCGATCAGCAGTATGGTCACATAATATTTCCTCATCTCGCGGGCGATCATGCCGAAGATGGTCTGATTGGCGATCTAAGGATTGAGGAAGAGATGCGCCTCCTCGATCGTAATTACAAGCTGGTCAGGCTTTTTCCG
>DFZI01000053.1 GCA_002383665.1 Dehalococcoidia bacterium UBA4060 | reverse complement strand
AGGAATTCCACCCTGTATTCTCCGGCCCGCCATTGCAGTGCAACGCCCTTCTGTCTCCCCCTTCCTCTGACATTGGTGATGGTCATACCCGTAATGCCCCTGGCTTCCAGAGCTTCTTTAACGGCATCGAGCTTTTCCGGCCTTATAATTGCCTCTATCTTCTTCATTATGAAATACCTCCATAAGCAGTCTCTCCATGTTGCGAGATATCGAGGCCGACCTCTTCCTCTTCCTCCTTGACCCTGAGCCCCATGGTGGCCTTGAGGGCTTGTGCCAGTAACCAAGAGACGACAAAGGCATAGACCATGGAGGCTATTGCCGCTATCATTTGGATGAGCACCTGATGCCAGTTGCCGTCCATCAGGCCAGATCCTGCGCTGTTGACAGTTTGGGTTGCAAAGATACCTGTGGCCAGTGCGCCCCAGATGCCGCCCATGCCGTGACAGGCGAATACGTCGAGGGATTCATCGATCTTGCTTGACCTTGCTCTCCAGACCATCAGGTAATAGGAAATCAGAGATGCAATAGTACCGATGGGTATAGCAGCCCATACGGGGACGAAGCCTGCTGCTGGCGTGATGGCGACCAGTCCCACTACAGCGCCGGTGGCAGCGCCCAGAACTGAGGGCCTGCGGTTAATCCAGCCGAGGATCATCCATGTGAACCCTGCCGCCGCTGCGGAGGTGTTGGTGGCAATAAAGGCGTTAGAAGCCAATCCTCCGGCTGTCAGCGCACTTCCGGCATTAAAGCCGAACCAGCCAAACCACAGCAGTGAAGCACCCAGCACCACAAATGGGATGTTATTGGGTTCCATGGTCTCCCCCTCACTGTAACCTTTGCGTGGTCCGAGCACCATGGCCAGGGCGAGAGCCGAGAAACCTGCGTTAATATGTACAACGGTGCCTCCGGCAAAATCGAGTGCGCCGAGTTTTGCCAGCCATCCGCCGGCTCCCCAGACCCAGTGTGCTACTGGCAGGTAGACCAGTGTGAACCAGAGTGCGGCGAAGGCTAACAGTGCACCAAACTTGATGCGCTCGACGACAGCACCGGTCCACAGCGCCACAGTAATGATGGCAAAGGTAGCCTGAAAGGCCATGAATGCCAGATGAGGAACTGTGACGGCATATACTGAAGACGGATTCTGGCCGACCCCCCTCAGACCGAACCACGACAGGTCGCCGATCAGACCTCTTATATCAGGTCCAAAAGCCAGCGAATAGCCATAAATAACCCAGAGGAGCGATATCAGGCAGAGGATGGCGAAGCTCATCATGATGGTTGAGAGCAGGTTCTTTCGCCTGACCATTCCACCGTAGAAGAAAGCGAGTGCAGGTGTCATAAGGAGTACCAGAGCGGTAGATGTCAGGAGCCAGGCAGTATCACCCGAATTCATAGATTTACCTCCTTCAAATTTTAATAAGGAAAGTCTAAAGGAGGCCTGTTTACGGGGTATTACGCCTGTGTTACGAATATGTTACAGGATCGGCTATTTTGTCAGATGGGGATCTTTGAACCTGTAGCCGATATTTCGCACGGTCTCGATAAATGAATGCTGGGTATCTTCAATCTTGCTGCGCAACCGCCGAATGTGTACATCTACTGTCCGGTCCCCACCGTAGTAGTCGTAGCCCCAGATTTCATTGAGCAGCGCTTCACGTGTGAAAACCTTGCCTTTGTTCGAGGCGAGAAGCTTAAGTAGCTCATATTCCTTGAAAGTCAATGTCAATATATGGTTGGCCACTCCGACTTCACACCTGACGGGGTCAATGGTCAGGTCTCCGATCTTGATGATCGTATCTTCAACCGGCTTGTTTGCCCTGGCAATGACACGATGTATGCGTGCGGAAAGCTCCTCCATATTCCAGGGTTGAATGATAAAATCATCAAAACCCTGTTCCTGCAGGACGAGTTGGAGGTTACGTGTCGATACCAGTGCTAAAACGGGCAGCAGCCGCTTGAGCTTGAGCTTACGGAACCATTTCCAGGGGGAATAGCCGCCAGGTGAGAGGGTACTGATATCGATTAGAACGGCGCTAAAAGACTGGTGTGAGTCCTGTTTCAACACATCATCAACACTGTTGCAGATCGTGCAGGTAAACCCCATGCGGCTGAGGCTTGAGCCGAGGCCTCTCATGTGCTCCATGTCGCTGGTAACAATAAGTATGCTTTGCATTGGTCCCGTTTATTATAGCAATTCAGTAAACGGGCGGAGGCGGGAGACCTCCAATAGGCAGGACATGGAATAGTTGGTCACTGGTATGCCGGATTCTACCGCACCGGCAGCCGGGTTGAGCCCGCTCAATGTTACCAACCCCACCTTATCCTGATTATGAGGTATCTCGCACAGCATTTCGCCGGGCCTGGACAGGATGGCGAAACCAAGCAGACCACTATGCCTGAGCCTCTCCAGTAGCTCATCAGCTTTGCCTGCTGAAAGCAGGGGTATTTCGTAGTAGTGTGCGAGGACCTTGCCATTCCCACTGGCTACGGTCTTCAATATATCTGTCATTTTGCCAGCGATAAAGATATCTGATGGATCGATAGTGGAACCTGAGAATTCGATGATGTCGACGAAGCGATAGGGCTGCCCGGATTTAAACTGCAAAAGGCCTCCGAAACGCGCATGCACGGGTATGCCCGATTTTAGCAGGCAGCCGTTAACGGCCACGCTGCAAATGGTGGCAAACCCCACCTTGCCTGTGGGTACCGTAATCTCTCCCAGCTTACTCCCTTCCCCGGCCAGGGCAACCATACTTGATGAACACAATCCGGACTGTATAATGCCCGACATTACCTTTACGGCATGAGTGAAATCTTTCCGATCGAACAAGGAGATATCTACCGGTGTCCTGCCCGTGCCGGAGCGTAACCCGATGTTGGTCTGATAAGCCAGGCGCTCGATTTTTGAGTTGATAAAACCGATCTTGTCGGTGACCAGAGCATTGCGCAACTCCTCCAGCCCGGAAGGTGTGATCGTGCGGCCATCTTTGTGTCCGACGGGACGGGTAAGTCCCTTCTCATCCATGATCTTAAGATGGTAGCGCACAGCCCGTTCTCCCAGGGTTATGCCTCTTTGTTCGAGTGTTTTGGATATGGTGCGGCTGCCCAGCGGAGTGGCGGACTCGCTGAGAATTTGCAGGATGGCTGTGATTTTGCGTTCGACTTCGCGTGTTTCCTGACCTATCATGGTTACCATTCAATAGGCGTATAACCGCCCGTAAGGCCTCAGATACAGAGGGAACAGCTTGGTAAAATCGTGATTCATTATCCTGTATGCATCGAGATCAAAGTATGCTGAAAACTGTTCGACCAGCTCCTTCAAAATCCTTTGATCGTCCTGATCAAGCTCTGCGCTGCCTACCTCCTTGCCGAGCTGATCTGCATCGATCTTGCCCCTCAGGTAAATGACTCCGCCATGCATACCGGTTCCCACGTAGCGTGTGTTGTGTTTATCTCCCTTTTGTATGTTTAAGCCCAGCAGTACCATAATCCCACCGGCCATATATTCGCCGAAAAAGTCCTGCGCGCTACCGCCGATCACGATGACAGGCTTTTTATCCCCGTATTCCTTCATATGTATGCCGGCGCGGTAGCCGACTCCTTCACGGATAAAGATGCGGCCCCCACGTGCAGAAAGGCCGGTGATGTCACCGGCATGGCCATGGACGATAATTTCCCCTTCATTCATCGTATTACCGCATCCGTCCTGAGCATTCCCGTGTACAATTATGGTAGGACCGTTCAGAAACGATCCCAGGTCGTTGCCCGGGGTACCATTCACCTCTATGGTGACGGGCTTGCTGATACCCGTGCCAATGTAGCGCTGGCCGCACACGTTGTGCAGTATCACCTTATCAGTCCCGTCAGCAGTAGCGTTTTTCAGCAAGGCATTGAGTTCGCGGGTATGAAGGACGCCAGCATCCATATCTTTGATTCGATTTGTTACCTGATCGGAAGTATGCGTCATGGTTATGCTCCTATCGGCCTGATGCCAAGAATTTTCATCTCTGTGTCAGAGAGGTCTACCCCTCTCAGGTGCAGGCGGTTGCCTCGCAGGCTTTCAAGGGCATTAATGCCCATGCCCCCCAGTATATCTTTAAGTTCGATAGCCCAGCTACGCAGCAAGTTGGACAGGCGCCTGGCGCCGATTTCAGGATTGATGCGCTTGGTCAGGGCCAGGTCGCTTGTGCATATGCCCCAGGCGCATTTGCCTGTGTGGCACTGCTGGCAGGCGGTGCAGCCCAGTGCCATCAGTGCAGCAGTGCCGATATAAACAGCATCAGCACCCAGAGCAATGGCCTTGGCGATATCACCGCTATTGCGAATTCCTCCAGCTATTACCAATGATGCCTGGTTACGGATGTTTTCCTCTCTCAACCTTGTATCCACTGCAGCCAGTGCCATCTCGATGGGGATACCTACATTGTCCCGGATTATCTTGGGAGCGGCTCCAGTTGAGCCGCGCAATCCATCAATGACAATCATGTCAGCACCAGCCCTGACGATGCCACTGGCAATGGCCGCCGAGTTATGCACGGCTGCTATCTTCACCGAGACCAGCTTTTCATAATTGGTTGCTTCCTTGATTGCATAGATCAACTGTGAAAGATCCTCAATGGAGTAGATATCGTGCTGTGGTGCCGGTGACAGAGCATCAGTGCCTCTTGGAATCATACGAGTATGCGAGACTTCGGCTGTGACTTTTTCACCAGGAAGGTGTCCGCCTATGCCAGGCTTGGCGCCCTGTCCAATTTTAATTTCCACGATCCGGCCGGCATTGAGATAATCCGAGTGGACGCCGAAGCGGCCGGAGGCCACCTGGACTATGGTATTGGCCGCGTATTTATATAGACTGGAGTGCAGGCCTCCTTCGCCTGTATTCCAGAATGTCCCTGTCTGCTCAGCCGCTTTGGCCAGTGATTTTTGTACGTTAAGGCTGACTGCCCCGTAGGACATGGCAGAGAACATGACAGGCAGTGACAGCCGAACCTGAGGCGGCATGACAGTTGTCAGTTTGTGTGTGTGACTGTCGAACTCTATTCTATCCGGCTTTCTGCCCAGGTATGTAACCAGTTCCATTGGTTCACGTAGAGGGTCGATAGAGGGGTTGGTTACCTGGCTGGCGTTAAGCACCATGTGGTCCCAGTAGACCCTGTAGGCTTTGTCATTGCCCATGCCAGTCAGCAGCACACCGCCGGTCTCGGCCTGCTTGAGGATATCCTCAATGTTCTCCGGTCGCCAGTTGTAATTATCCCGATAATCAAGCGTATTTCTGCGGATGTTCAATGCGCCGGTAGGGCAGAAGACCACGCAGCGATGGCAGCCAACGCAGTTTTTCTCGTCGGAAACAACCGCATTTTCGCTTGCGTCGAAGCTGTGTACGTTGAAGCTGCACTGGTTGACACACACCTTGCACTGAATGCAGCGATCGCTATCTCTTTCCACGATGAACATTGAAGGTAAATATGTTTTCATCTTAAACCTGCCCGGCTTGGATCCTGACCGGAATGCCCCTGCTGGTCAGATAATCCTTAACCTCCTTAATGGAATATTCGCGGTAATGGAAGATGCTGGCGGCCAGTACCGCGTCCGCCTTGCCGGTTACCAGGGCCTCATAAAGGTGCTCCAGTGTGCCGGCTCCGCCGCTGGCTATAACGGGCACGTTTACCATTTCACTGACCATACGATTCAGCTCATTATCGTAGCCTGCCCTGTGGCCGTCCGCATCCCAGCTTGTCAGCAGTATCTCACCGGCCCCCAGGTCTACTGCCCGGTGTATCCATTCCAGGGCATCAATGCCTGTCGCTTTGCGGCCGCCGTGGGTGCAGACTTCCCAGTGAATGATATCGTTTTCATTATGCCTCCTGGCATCAACGGCCAACACGATACATTGCCCCCCAAATATCTCTGCTCCCTGCGTGATCAGAGCGGGAGAGTTTACCGCCGCAGTATTGATTGATATTTTGTCGGCACCTGCCTTAAGTATCCTGCGCATATCTTCGATGGAGCGCAATCCTCCTCCCACGCAAAGTGGCACGAATACCTTGCGGGCAACCTGCTCGACAATATGGGCCATGGTATCCCTGCCCTCGGGAGTGGCACCTATATCAAGAAATACCAGCTCATCAGCCCCTTCTCTGTAGTAGAAAGAGGCTTGTTCAACGGGATCGCCTGCATCCTTCAGATCGGTGAAGCTGGTGCCCTTGACCACTCTCCCGTTGGTGACATCAAGGCAAGGGATGATCCGCTTAGTCAGCATGTGGCTTTCCTCCTCTTTTATATCTTGAGGAGACCGATATGCTGACCGGCGCTTTAAAAGGCTTGTCGAGGCTGGCGATAATAGGTTCGCCTCCCAGCGGAATCCAGACGCTGTCGAGCTCAGGGCAAATGGCCCGGATGGCCGCCTCCTCGGAGGATAGATAAAGCATTTTGCCACGGGTAGCTGCTGTAAGCGGGCGCAGCCTGATGCGGTCGGTCAGGCCGATCATCTCACCTTCATGGGCTATGATAATGGTGAAAGGCCCGTTGAGCAGCAGACTGCCATAAACCTGTCTGAGTGAGCGTAGTATTTCCTGCTCGGCGTGTGGTTTACGCTCGATCTCGTCCCAGAACGGCGCAGCAAATACACTGGCGACCATTTCAACAGGGAGCCCGTGCTTGCGTACCAGTAGATCGATGGCATAGGCGATGACTTCGGTATCTGTTTCCATCGTGCAGATATAACCGAATTGTTCAAGGTAACGACGGTTGGTCCCGTAAGATGATATTTCGCCGTTATGCACCACGGTCCAGTCCAGTATGTTGAAAGGATGGGCGCCCCCCCACCATCCTCGTGAATTAGTTGGATATCTTCCATGGGCCATCCACAGGTATCCTTCATACTCTTCCAGACAGAAATAGCGTCCGATCTCTTCCGGATAGCCGACGCCCTTAAATATACCCATATTCTTGCCGCTGGAGAAGACAAAAGTGTCCTTGATGCGTGTGTTTATCTCCATTACACAATCGACGACGAAATCATCATCCGCCTTGACGCCGGACACATATTTGTTGATCTTTAAAAAATAGCGCCATACCTGCGGTGGATCGATGATGCAGGGCAGAGGCCTGGTTTTTATCTCACTGGCATCTATCAGGTGGAACTTGTCCTTGAGGAATGACTCGGTCTCCGTCTTGCCTTCGTTGCTGAGGAACATAACATGCAAGGCGTAATACTCGGCATAATCAGGGTACAGCCCATAAACAGCAAACCCGCCGCCCAGTCCGTTGCCGCGGACGTGCAAATTGGCAATGGCCTTGATGATATCATCCCCGGGGAACCTTTTCCCGGAGGTGTCCATCATACCGAATATTGAACAGGCATCGATGACCTTATCGCTGCCGTATGTGTTCTGTAAGTCATTTAAATTCTCCATCTTACATTACCCCCGATCGTATCATTCGCCTGCGACAGGCTGTTCCTCTGTTTCTTTGAGCGGAACTATATGAAGGCCGGCGGTAAGTGTACCCATGCGTGCCCTGCGCAGGTTAGCGGGCAGGTCGATCAGTCCGAAGTCATCACCCAAAAGCATATTTTTATAGCTTTTAACATTGATACTGTCACGCATCAGACCGAAGATAATGCCTGCTTTTTCAATATCACCAACAAAGATCATGCCCTTGATCAGTCCGTCCTTCAATATGAGCTTCTTGTATATACCGTCCCGGTTGTAAATAAGCTCCTCGTAGTGTCTGTTGTCCGGTGCCGAGGCCAGCCCTGCGCTGATGATATCGATGCCGAAGTAATTGAGGGAATTCATAGCCGTACCACCGGGGTAGGTTTCCTCCTTTCCTGCCATATTATGGCCTGCTGTTCTGCCACCGATATAAGCGTTCGGCCATACAGGGGTAAGCCGGTAAGTCCCGGTAATAAAATCGTAGCCCTCGGCGGCATCGCCACAGGCATAAATGCCTTCGTGGTCGGTGGCCATATGCTGGTCTACTGTGATGCCGCGGCCGGTCTTAATGCCACTATTACGGGCGAGATCCACTTGTGGCGTAACGCCGATGGCGGCAACGACCATTTCGCAGTCGATATTGATACCACTGTTCAATCGCACTCCTTTGACCTGCCCGTTGCCGGTGATTTCAGCTACCGTATCAGAAGTGATGATGCGAATGCCATGTTGTACAAGCGCATCAGCCGCAGCCGCCGAAGCCATCTCATCAAGTATCATATTCAATATCCTGTCCTTCATCTCGACTATGGTGACGGCTACGCCGCGCCGTGACAAAGCCTGTGTGAGGCTGAGGCCGATCAGCCCTCCGCCTATAACCACAGCATGCCTGGTGTTACTCACCCAGGTATCAATACCTCGGGCATCATCCAGCTTGATAAAATTAAATACCCCCTCCTTTACCCATCCTTTGACCGGCGGTACAATAGGATTGCCTCCGGTGGCGAGCAAAAGTTTGCCCCATGAATACTCCGTCCCATCTTCGAACCTGGCGATCCTGTTGTCGGTATCAATGCCGTTAACATGGACGCCGGCCAGCAGCTCTATGCCGTTGCGGGCATAGAAATCAGGGCTGCGGAACAGCATGGTTTCAATAGTGCGTTCATGTGACACATACTCTGAGATCAGAGGCCGAGAGTAGGCCTGGTAGGGCTCATCAGAGACCATCACCAGCCTGCCGAAATGATCGATTTCGCGTATGGCCTCGGCTGCTCCGATGCCGCCTGCGGAGTTGCCAACGATCAGGTAGTCTGTATAAGCAATCTTTCTGTTTTCCATAGGTATATCCTTCAGTGCAGAGCCATTTTTAAGAAATTGTTATACATAAGCAGGCCCGGCTCGCCACTTTTCTCCGGGTGGAATTGAGTGGCAACCAGGTTATTACGGATAATCATGCTGCAGAAATTGATTCCGTAACCTGTTTCAGCGGCGATGACTGACTTATCAAGTGGTTCCGCATAATAGCTGTGCACAAAATAAAAATCCGTGCTATCGGGTATGCCGCTGAAGACAGGGTGGGCAACAAGTTGCCTGACCTGGTTCCAGCCCATGTGAGGTATCTTCAATCCAGGAGGCAGCCTCTTTACGCTGCCCGATATAATGTTGAGGCATGCCTGTCCGTCATCTTCTTCAGTGTTGGATAGCAGCAACTGCAGACCAAGGCAGATAGCAAAGAGGGGCCTGTGCAGGCGCACCAATTCCCGGATTGTCCTGGATATACCGGTGGCATCAAGGCGCTTCATGGTATCTCCTGCCGCCCCCACACCCGGCAAAAATACGGCATCAGAATTGAGTATTTCTGCAATGGAATCTGTTACTGCAGGACGGTAGCCCAGCCGGTTAAGCGCATTGATAACGCTGCCGAGATTCCCTGCGCCATAATCGATGATAGCTATTTTCCCCGAGTTCTTGCTCATTTCAATGGACCGTTTGACGCTCTTATTTTTTCTGGTTCACCCTCTTCGACGACCATGAGGGCTTCGTTGGGGCAGTTAGCCACGCAGGCCGGCACCTCTCGTCCGGGACAGAAATCGCACTTTGCTGCAACGTTGCGGTCTTTATCACGGATGATCCCACCGCTGGGACAGGCTAGGAGGCAGGTCCAGCATCCCATACATTTATTATGGTCGACCGTGACCACACCGCTTGTAGGGTCCTTTTGCAGAGCGCCTGTCAGACAGGAATAAACACACCAGGGTTGATCACATTGACGGCATTGCAGCGAGAGGGACACCTCTCCTTTGCGTTCCACTCTCAACCGCGCGATTGGAGTGGGGCTCTCTTTCTTGTACGCCTTGATAATATTTTTAGAGCTTGAGTGCTCAGCCGTGCAGAAGACCTGGCAAAGCCCGCATCCCATGCAGAGGTCTTCATTAATATAAATACGCCTCATAAAAGTCACCTTCAAATAATATTGTATATGGTATATGGCAACCGATTACCGTAAAGCGTATATTAACATATGGTTTTTATTTT
>DFZI01000085.1 GCA_002383665.1 Dehalococcoidia bacterium UBA4060 | reverse complement strand
GTTACTATTTCAGTGATGCCTATTCATCCTACATCAGGTGGAACTATGCATCTGCCGGATTGGGATCAACCTGGCTTTCACTTGGTTCATCTCCAACCACGCGCTGGAGAACCTGCGGAGGCCTGGAGCTTGGTCAGCCTACCATTACCTACGTTATTGACCAGCAGCCATTCTCTCCACCCACCGGCGGTGTCTGGTACTATATTGACGATCTGCTCTGGTCAGGTCCCACACCCACAAGCCCGGTGAATTACTTCAAT
Source organism: Dehalococcoidia bacterium UBA4060 (assembly GCA_002383665.1). Taxonomy (GTDB): domain Bacteria; phylum Chloroflexota; class Dehalococcoidia; order GIF9; family UBA5629; genus UBA6808. Next base: position 8,214 of record DFZI01000085.1, on the reverse strand, counting down.
GTTGATTGTGATCCGATGACGGGCAGGGTTGGTGCAGTCGAACTGAAGTGGCTCCCCAGGTCATTATCCAACGGGTATGATATACATATTGCCAAGGATATTGACTTTTATATGACGGTCGCCAAAATAGGTGATGTTTATGGAGAGCCCTACATTCCTCCTGAACTGGATTCGCCCACACTCTATATACCACCGGGAGGAGGCACTGTAACTGACAGCAAGGGGAACTCATGGACAGTCCCTGAGCTTGAAGCCGGCCATACTTATTATTGGAAGGCGAGGGTGAAATCTGTGGCCACAGGAGACTATATCACCAGCCCCTGGTCATGGAGGGAAAGCTTTAATGGTCAGCCGGGTTATAAGGTAAGAAGCCCATATCCCGGTCCCACACTGCTTAGCCCATCCAACGGATGTGAAGGCTGCTTTACAAATCCTGCTTTTTCATGGTCCCCCTATCGAAAGGCAAAAGGATATGAATTCGTTCTTGCCACAGACCCTGATATGAAACAGGTGTTAACCCATGTAACTATATCCACGACTGCATATGAATATGGTTATCCCCTGGCAGGAGATACAGTCTATTTCTGGCATGTCCGGGCTGTAGATGCTAACGGCCAGCCGGTTAGCGATTGGAGTGCAACGTTCTGTTTCCGAACAACAGCCATCGATAATTCTGCACAGCCAGGTCACGAGGAAAAGCCGACACCGCCATGGGTCTGGGCAACCATTGCCACAGGTATCGTGCTAATAATAATTACATCAATTCTAATTATCAGGAACTAATTCAGAATTTGGAGGTCATATCTACGGGTAAATAAAAACCTGTGGCTGCTTGACCATTTTTTTATTTTTTATTAACATAAAACTGAGGGTAAAAATAAGCTAATAAATACCCTCGGGAGGTGAGATTATGGTCAAACTACAGGCCATGTTGGTAAGATGGATCTTTCCTCTCAGCAGCTCTCGCGTGTACGGAGGGTTCGGTTAGAATCATAAGTACATGGCCTGAGAGCGGGCAAAACTTCCGAGCTTCCCGTTATGTAGTAAACAGGCTACACCGGAAAGGTTAGCAAAGCAGAAAGCTGACTGAAGGGGGAAGTAGGAAGGATCAGGAGGGGCACTGCTTAGCAGCGCTCCTCTTTTTAATTACTTTACAGCGCTTACCCTTATACTGCGCACGGCGCCATCCAGCACCCCCAAATCATCCTTCGATATGTTTTCTTCCCCGAAAACTGATCCTGCTTCAGGATCATCTGGTGAATAGCAGAGATTAAAATGAGATTCCTCCAGCACCTTCACATCCCTGAATCCAGCTTTTTTGATGGCATCAAGATACTGCTCTTTGGGTATGGCCCCGGCCAGGCACCCGATATAAGCAGCCATTGACCGTTTCACCTTGCTGGGCAGATCCTTCAGCAGGACAATGTCAGAGACCATCAATCGGCCGCCCGGTTTCAACACTCGGTAGGCCTCCTCAAACACCCTCTCCTTCTCCGGTGAAAGATTAATCACACAGTTGGAAATTATTATGTCCACATGGTTATCGGCCACNNGCCCTTTCCAGCATCTCCGGCGTCATATCCACGCCGATGACCTTTCCTTTGCTGCCCACACGCTGTGCCGCCAGGAAGCTATCAAGGCCAGCGCCCGAGCCCAGGTCGAGCACCACTTCTCCCTCCTTAAGGGATGATAGAGCTACAGGGTTGCCACAGCCCAGACCAAGATTGGCTTCGTCCGGCACCGAGTCCATGTCCGTATCTGTATAGCCGACATCTCGGCTGATTTCACGGGCAGTGCCGGCGCCACAGCAGCCTGAGCTCTGGGTGCCGCAGCATGAAGTATTGATCCTGGCCACCCTGCCATAACCTTCCCTCACTTTTTTCCTGATCTCATCTTTTTCCATGTTTAACCTCCGCTCCTAAGCAGTAATTTTAGCACCGAAAAATCTTCGCTTTAAATGCAGCGATACATTGACCAATCCGATTAATACAGGCACTTCCACGAGGGGGCCAATGACCGTGGCAAAGGCCTGACCCGAGTTGATGCCGAATATGGCGATGGCCACGGCAATGGCCAGCTCAAAATCATTAGAGGCCGCCGTGAACGATACTGCCGCAGCCTTTTCATAATCCGCCTTCATCCTGTAGCTTATAAAGAAGGTGATAGACCACATGAAGAAGAAATAGATGACCAGAGGTACGGCGATGCGCACGACATCCAGCGGAAGCTGTATGATGTATTCGCCTTTGAGTGAGAACATGACGATGATGGTGAAAAGCAGTGCCGCCGGGGTGAGCAGGCTGAGCTTGGGGACCAGTTTGTTCTCAAACCACTCCTTGCCTCTGGCAGCTATTGTACCGTATCGCGTGATCAGTCCCAATATAAACGGAATGCCCAGATAAACGAACACCGTCCTGGCCGCTTCTGCAATGGAAATCTCCGCCCTGACGCCCTCCACGATCCCCATCCTGCTCAGCAGGACCGTGATAAAAAAGAAGATGTACAAGGAGTAGAACAGCACCTGGAAGATGGCATTGAATGCCACCAGACCGACAGCATATTCACGATCACCCTGTGCCAGCTCGTTCCAGACAATGACCATGGCAATACAGCGGGCCAATCCCACCATGATCACACCCATCATATAATCCGGATAGCCCCGCAGGAAAACGACGGCCAGCAGGAACATTACCACAGGCCCGATAATCCAGTTCTGCGCCAGTGAGAAGACCAGAAACTTTATATCTTTGAAGACCTTGCCCATGTCCTCGTACCTTACTCTTGATAGCGGAGGATACATCATCAGTATCAATCCGATAGCGATGGGAATAGATGTCGTCCCGATTTGAAAGGATGTGATAAAGCCGGTCACCCCGGGCATAAAATAGCCCAGGGCCACACCCAGCGCCATGGCCAGGAAGATCCACAGCGTCAGGAAACGATCAATAGCTGAAAGCCTGCCAAATGTGCCACGAGTATTATCCACAGTGATTCCTCCTGACCTTCTATCTCCCTTCTATTTCCGCCAACAGCCTGACCACCTTCTCCTTTATCTCGTCCCTGATATCCCTGATCTCCGTAATGGATCTGCCCTTTGGATCCGGCAATCCCCAGTCCTCGGTGGAGATCCACCTGGCAGGACAGACATTTTCCACGCCACATCCCATCGTGATCACCCTGTCCACATTCTCCAGCATATCCTGCGTCAGCAGTTTCGGGTGTGCACCGCTGATATCTATGCCATCATCCTTCATCAGATTTACCACATCGGGGCTGATACGGTCAGCCGGCACCGTTCCGGCTGAAGTCGCAACCGCCCTTCCCTTCGCCATATGGTTAAAATAGGCCTCTGCCATCTGGCTGCGTCCAGCATTGCCCACACATACAAAGAGCACCCTGTACATATTACTTCCTCCTGTCATCAGACACGGTTCATGAGCATGAGAACAACATAGTATATCCCGATGCCAATGAATATCACGGCAACAGTGATGCGGATGATCTTTTCACCGCGTGCAATAGCATCGACCCAGCGGGAAACACTGGCCACGCCAAAAGACAGCAACATACCGAAGAATAGCACGGGCAATCCCGTGCCGATGGCAAAAAAGGCAGGTAATNNGCAAAGAGTGCGCCCAGCAGCAGACCACCCATCATTCCCATACCAGCCACCCTACCCCCCAGGCTGGAGATGGCGTTGCCCGTACGCCCGAAGGATATCCTATCTATGAAAAACATCAACACGCCGATAATTATGAGAAANNATACTGAGCCCGAGGTAAATTATCAGCAGCCCCAGCGCCGTGTAGGTGATCATGCGCCCCAGCGTATATAGCGCCGCGGTAGTGACTGAATACCTTCGATCCGTGATATCACGTGCCACATACGCCAGCGCAGCTATGTTGGTTGCCATCGTGCAGGGTCCCACAGTGGCCATCAGTCCCAGCAGGAAAGCCGAGATGACGGGAATGTTGACCGACGTCGCCCAGGAAAGATCCATCAGGATACCTCACTTAAACCTTTTTCTATGGTCTCCCTGACTTTTTGCTCAAATTCCAGCGGCTTGCTGCGGCACCCCCAGTCCCAGATTTCCTGTACATCGGTTATATTTTCCACGCCATCTCTAATCACGTTGACAAAAAGCTGTGAGCCTACTGCACCATATTTACGGGCCAGCTCTTTATTCTCTGGCTTCTGGACGTCAAGAACTCTGTAAGTGAGTTTCCCGTTCTGCAAAGCATCCTGGAAATACCTCTCCATCACCGTATTAATATGCTCTTCAAAGCACAGGCAGGTGACACAGCGCTGGGTGGCATGGAAATATACCACGTCCACACGGTTTATCTCCGGCGATGCACTGGATTGATTTCCCCCCTCCCCAGCAGATGCAGTCTGGGATGTCGGGTCACTCGCGATCTTATTCCCCGTTACCGGCTGCCCAGCAGTGGGAGCAGTGACCTGGCTATCAACAGCAGGCGAAGTTCCACAGCCACTCCCCAGAATTATCGCAATGGCTGACACAATCACCAGAGTCTGTCTGAGCATGTTTATCATTTATGTCAAACTCCTTTCATATAGCTATGAAGTTTATGATTTACCCTCATCCTCTGCGGCCAGGGCATTCATGATTAATCTTTCCACCTCCGCTTTAGTCGGGACCTTGCCGCTCAGCACCACCTTACCGTTGATCACAAGCCCGGGCGTCATCAGGATGGGATACTTCATAATCTCCTTCATATCCCTGACTTCTTCCACCTTAATGTCGAGCCTCAACGCCTCCACCACCTCTCTTACAATCTTCTCCAGGCTCTGGCACTTGGCACAGCCGGGACCCAATACCTTGATATTCATATATTTATACCTCCGTTATTGAACTATCAGGCCGAAAATATAGCCTGTGGCACTTGCCATAATCGCGACCAAAAGGCAATAAACCAGCGTCTTCTTCCAGCCCATGACATTGGCCAGGGCCAGCATGCTTGGCAACGAGAGGGCAGGGCCGGCCAACAGCAAGGACAACGCCGGCCCCTTGCCCATGCCCATATCCAGGAAAGCTTTTACAATGGGCACCTCGGTCAGCGTAGCAAAATACATCAGAGCGCCGAACATAGAGGCAACAAAATTCCCTGATACAGTATTTCCCCCGACTATCGCCGTTATCCATGACGGGGGGATCACGGCTTTGAGCACACCGGCCAGAAAAACACCTATCAACAGCCAGGGCACAATCATCAAAAAGAAGCGCCAGGTCTCCTTCATCCATAGCTTGAACTCGTCCAGCGTGAACCAGCGCCACACAATAACCACCAACACCACGCATATTACCGCCAGCCATGCCCAGGCTTTAGCCGAGGCCGCCAGTAGTATGCCAATCAGCACGGCAAAATATATGATCACCTGCCACCAGGGTTTACCCCCGTCCGCATCCGATAGCGCATCAAAACGGCCGTCGCCCCTTTTTTTCTCCTCCTTACGGAAGATAAAGGCCATGCAAAGGCCGATGATAACGGCAAAGAAGATGGCACCCACCACGCGCGCCAGCCCGATATCCCATCCCAAAAGCCTGGCGGAATAGACGATGGCCATGATGTTAATGGCAGGGCCCGAATAGAGGAAGGCGATGGCAGGACCCAGGCCGGCCCCGGCCACGTAGATGCCACTGAACAGGGGCAGCACTGTGCAGGAGCAGACCGCAAGTATGGCACCGGATACCGCACCCACGCTATAAGCCAGCAATTTATTGGCCTTGGGACCAAAGTACTTCAAGACCGCAGCCTGGGATATAAATACCGAGATAGCCCCGGCAATAAAAAGCGCCGGCACCAGGCAGGTGAGCACATGGAACGACAGGTAATCAAGCAGCGTCTCCCAGCCGGCCTTAAGCAGAAGTATGACAAAGTCCATCTATGTATCTCGCCAGTATCCGGAAAAGTTAATTATCGGATTTCAGCGTGGCCGTCTGGCCACATGTCGGCAAAATCTTCCTGACCGTCTTTAATTTCTCCAGGTCTGACTGAGCCGTTTTATCGCCCTTCATTCCCTTGAGAACAGCCCTGAGCAGGTCCATCTCATATCCGGACAGATTTTCCCGGTCAATCTCATACAGGGCAAAGAGCCCCGCCCGGCGCATCTTGAGCAGTCCTGCATTGTAAAGTGCGCTCAAATGGTGTGAAGCCCGCGGCTGAGATATCTCCAGCACCTGTATAATCTCACACACACAGCACTCCCTCTGCATCAGCATATTAACTATCCTCAACCTGGTCTCATCCGAGAGGGACTTCAATATCTTCACTAAATTACGCATGTCCGTTCCTCTATAAATATATAACTATATATACATATATTTATGTAGTTTAACAGATTATAGCCTACAGTTTTATCGCTGTCAAAAGCTACGGCTATATGGTAGTTTGCCAACGCCGCCTTTTCCAGAAAAGAAATAAAACATGGTCGGCCTGTTAGCCATAATGATTTTTCACTCTGCCTTTTTTTATTTCTTGTTAATACCTGCCATACCTCCATTGCCACATGACAGGGTGAAGCCTGTTCAGGCTTAATGAAACCAAAACTAAGTGAGGATGAGGTTGGTAGCAGCCCGCCCGATTAACAGCGTCGGCCAGTTCCGCGGCCCTGCTTTTCCTTCGACATCGAGGGCAGGCTAAGCTGGGTTACTTGCCGCCAGTAACATTTGCCCCAAAATACTATGCCAGGTTGGTAGTAGCATCATGAGAGGTTTCGTGTCCACTTTTGACATCCTACCCCAAAAATAAGGATATGAGCTAAATGCTTGTAAGGGAACCTGATTCAAATGTCTAAATTCTCGGGTATCCTATATTCGACACCCTCTATGATTGCACGTTTGGGGTGTTCATGTTTCACAGAACGTCTACGGTCTGTCATCCTATGGATTGTGCAAATATATCGTGTGTGATCGTAATATGATATTATCAAACTTCTTCCATGATCATATTTCTTGGAAGGAACATTTTTTTCAATGAAAGGCGTATATTCACCGGCTTTGATTTTAGCCCAATGCCCACTATCCTCAAGTTTGCTTTTAGGTTCTTCCGGGCTTAAAATTTGAAAATCCATTTTACTCTTTCTATAATTAGTATATTAAAGTGTTTGTTTACATAAAGTCTTGCTATGGCTGCTGAAAACTATATAAAGACATTAGCGCGTTTCATTTCAGGCGACATTAATGTTTCGATTCTGAAAGAGATAGTGGATTCTCGTTTATCTGACTTACGTCTCAAACCTATCGCCAGTGAGGAAAGGGAGGTATTGTCAACTATTGAGCTGTATTTACATGAGATAGCTGAAGGTTTTAGAAACAAGGAAGATTTGTATACTTTTGTATTGGCGACTCTTGATAAGATGATCTCTAGGCATACAGAAAGTGCAGGTGCCACTGAGCATAAACGTTGTGTTGTGATTGGAACAAGGTGTGATCTGTTCTCAATATCAGAAGCTGAATTACGACATGTTCCAAATAACACAACTGAAGTGAAAACCATAGCTTTATCTCCGATTAGGTAGATTGAATTCTTTTCCCTACCTGTTTTCGTTGGTAGATTACACGTAGAGGAACTCTTCCTCTTACTTCATCGTTTAGTACAAATTCAAACCAGTAATTGCCTGGTAGTCGTACTGGTATTGTCATTTTTACAATCTGATTATGCACAGCTTCAAGTGATTCTAATCTGAAAGGCAGTGTTCCACTCTCAATAATTTCATTATCGGGGGTATTAACTCGGACCTTTGCTTCATAATCCCCCAAACCGCTGACCCAGCACATTATTACTGTAACATCGGTTACCCCAGGCGGTAGTTCTTTGGGGACATCATTACCTTGTGCTGTAATTACCAACCGATCAATTAATCTGATTATGGATATTACACCGTCTTTTTCCTGAAGCACCCGTTCGCATAATGCTCCAACCTTTAAGCTTGGTTCTAAAGGACTTTCCATTTCTTTTCTCCGTTCGTGTTATTCGGTACTGCGCATATATTTTCTGTATTGTTTGTTCCATTATCGCACAAGGTCTATCGTTAGCAAATTATTATTTGTCCATTATTTTTATTGAGTGTAATCCGCGTATAGAACAATATCAATAATATTATGAGACTGCTGAAATACTGACCTTTTGATTTTCTCTTATCATCTCGGCGTCTAAGTCCCCTTATCACCGACTAAAAATCACATGATTTCTC
>DFZI01000080.1 GCA_002383665.1 Dehalococcoidia bacterium UBA4060 | reverse complement strand
ATTCATCAAGCGAAGGCGGAAGCAGTAACCCCTGGCACTGGCTGTATTCCCTGAATATCTTCACTCGCATTTACCTCCGGCAGAAGCATCCTCTACACACATTTTACCCCGTCTACCTTATCAACATCTACTTCTCCACCGGACTTTTTGGACACCTGTTTCCAGCCTTTAACATTGCTATAAGTTCGTCCTGCTGTATCTCCTGTTGTTCGGAGGTGGACATACTCCGCAACATGATTGTACCTGCTCTCACCTCATCCTCACCAATTATAGCTGCATAGGCAGCACCCAGGGTATTGGCATGCCTCAACTGTGCTTTGAGGCTTCTATCTCCTGACGATAAGGTCACACTTATGCCGTCCTCCCGCAACCTGGCCGCAGTTATGATGGCCGTTTCCCTGGCCTTATCCCCAACACAGGCTATAAATACTGTCGGTTTTTCACTTTCAGGTACTGTCACGCCCTGGTTCTTCAAATTCATAACGATGCGTTCCAGACCGGCAGCAAAGCCGATGGCTGGCGTCTCCTTACCACCGATCTGCACGATCAAATCATCATAGCGACCACCACCGCCAAGCGCACTCTGCGAACCACCTTCTGAAGGTTGGATTTCGAAAACAGTCCTGGTGTAATAGTCCAGCCCCCTTACCAGCCTATGGCTTAGTGAGTAATTTATATTGAGGGTATCCAGATAGCCTTTTAAAGCCTGGAAATGACCCGAGCATTCATCGCATAGGGAATCGGCGCTCCGGGGAGCCTCCTCGGCGGCAGCCTGGCAACCGGGCTTTTTACAATCAAGCAAACGCAGCGGATTCTTCGCCAGCCTTGTCTGGCAATCACCACACAATCCCTGTGCAAGTGTCCGGTAATATTCTGTTAGCTTCTGCAAATATGCCGGCCTGCATTTCTTACAACCAATACTGTTCAACTGAAGTGAAAAATTGGTCAAACCCAGAGAGGAGAAAAAGCTGAGTGCCATATGTATAACTTCAGCATCCAGCAGAGGAGAAGCATCACCGATGGCCTCGCAGCCGAACTGGTGATGCTGCCGGTAACGGCCGGCCTGCGGCCTTTCATAGCGAAAGATATCGGCAAAATAAAATAGTTTGACCGGCTGAGGCATATTGTCCATCCCGTGTTCCAGGTAAGCCCGGCAAACCGGCGCGGTACCTTCCGGCCGCAGCGCCAGCTCGTTGTCGCTGCGATCTTTAAAGATGTACATTTCCTTGTTAACAATATCAGTCCCCTCCCCCACACTGCGAGTAAAAAGCCCAGCATCCTCAAAAGCAGGCGTATCAATGCGGTTATAGCCATATAACCGGCATATCTCAGCCGCCTTGTTTTCAATATATCTCCACCATACCTGCTCTTCAGGCAAGATATCAGAGGTGCCTCGCGGTGCCTTAAACATACCAAATCCCCTTCAAAGGCTAATTATAATATATGAAAAAGCTTTAATTTCCAAACGCAGGCCATTATTTGCCTGTTTCATCCCCAATCCATCTGAGATAATCATCGTTACCCGCCACAACAGGCAGAGCAATTATCTCAGGCACTGTATAACTGTGATGCCGTTTTACCGCATCAACAATTTCTGGCACCAGCGACAAGCGAGTTTTGATAATCAGCAGCAACTCATCGGCGTGATCGATCTTGCCCTGCCACCAGAAGTAGGAAGAAACGTCGGTAATAATATTCACACAGGCAGCTTCACGTTGATCTAACAAGGCCGATTTTATCTTCTGAGCCTCCTCTCCGCTGGGGACGGTGATAAGAACTACAGCATATTCGAGCTGATGCATGGCCAATCACCTCTCATCTTCTTAATAAGCGCAATCCCACAATGGCCTATCCTTAGATGGGGAAAACTATAAATTATCCGTTCAGATACAGTAGAGGCATTTTTTAGCATCTATTAATTAAAGCCTGGAAAGGAATTTAATTTTTTACGTCGTGACCTCTATTTGCCATAGTAGATCGCGTTGCATTATTATACAATTGATTAACGGTGAACGCATGGATCCGGATCCGCTATTTGCCAAGGCAAAAGAGTACCTGCCTCCCGAAAAATTAGCGATCGTAGAGGCAGCATATGAATATGCCCGCAATGCCCACGATGGGCAAACACGAAAATCAGGTGCTCCTTTCCTTGAGCATCCTCTTCAAACAGCACTGATACTGGCCAACCTCCAACTTGATGCCCCTACGCTTATTGCAGCTTTATTGCATGATGTGCCTGAGGACTGCAACGTGCCGATATCCGAGATTGAGAAAAAGTTCGGCACTGAAGTAAGCAAGCTGGTCGACGGTGTTACGAAACTGAGTAAGGTATCATGGCGGCGTGACCTTGATGCCGATACCCAGGCCGCACAGGCTGAAAACCTGCGCAAAATGCTTATTGCTATGGCAGAAGACCTGCGCGTAGTCTTCATCAAGCTTGCGGACAGGCTTCACAATATGAACACACTCCAGGCCCTTGAGCCAGAACGGAGGCGTGTCATTGCCCAGGAGACTCTTGAAATCTATGCCCCCCTTGCCCACCGTTTAGGCATGGGAGAAATCAAGTGGCAGCTCGAAGACCTGGCCTTCCGCTATCTCGAGCCCGAACAATATCACGAGATCGCGCGTATGGTAGCCATCAAACGTTCTCAAAGAGAGGGCTTTATCGATCAGGCTGTCTGGGAACTGCATAATGAAATGATCTTGGCCGGGATAGAAGGCGAGGTCAATGGCCGTCCCAAGCATATCTACAGCATCCATAATAAAATACAGCGATACGCTGCATTGGGAAGGACGTTCGGCGATATCCATGACTTGTTTGCCATACGTGTTCTGGTAAATACGATACCGGACTGCTACAAGGTACTGGGCATCATTCATAACCTCTGGCATCCCATAACCGAGGAATTTAATGATTATATAGCCAATCCCAAAGACAACAGTTACCAGTCCCTGCATACAACGGTACTTACTGGTGGCACCACACCTCTGGAGATACAGATTCGCACCTACGAGATGCATCGTATGGCTGAATACGGTGTGGCAGCACACTGGCGGTACAAGGAAGATGTCAAGCCCGACCTGCATTTCGATGAAAAGCTTTCCTGGCTGCGTCAATTAATAGACTGGCAGACCTCGCTAAATAGTCGCGAGTTTGTTGACTCGGTCAAGGAAGATTTTTTCACCGATCAGGTCTTTGTGTACACGCCCATGGGTGAGATCAAACCATTTCCCAAGGGCGCCACGCCGCTGGACTTTGCTTACCGGATCCATACCAATGTCGGGCACAGATGCATCGGCGCCAAGGTAAACGGCAAGCTGGTACCATTGAACCACGAATTGAAAAACAGCGATATCGTGGAAATAATGGTGAGCAAGTCCGACAAGGCGCCCAGCCTGGACTGGCTCAATCCTGACCTTGGCTATGTCAAAACGGCACATGCCAGGGAAAAAATTCGTGCCTGGTATAAAAAACAGGAACGCACACAGAACATAGAGCGCGGAAGGATCATCCTGGAAAAAGAATTAAAACGGTTGGGGATCAGCATTCCTGGTTATGAAGAACTGTCTAAAAAGCTGGATTTTGAAAGTGTTGATGATTTGCTGGCTGCGGTGGGCTACGGCGGCATCACACCGCACCAGGTTGCATCCAAAATCGAGGGCACGCCGGAAGAGACCATACCGGCGGTTAAATCACCTGCTCCCCCAGGCAAACAAAAGAATTCGGGCATTCAGGTGCTGGGAGTCGGCGACCTGCTTACCCACCTGGCACAATGTTGCCATCCGGTGCCCGGGGATGATATCATCGGGTACATCTCGCGGACACACGGGATAACCGTACACCGCACCGATTGTATTAATATAATAAACGAGGAAGAGAAGGAGAGGTTAATAGAGGTCAGTTGGGGTGAAGCTGAGGCTGTCTACCCCGTCGATATCCAGGTCGAAGCCTATGACAGGGTGGGATTGCTGAGAGACATTACCACATTGCTGGCAGAACATAAAATAAATATAGAGAGTGTGAATACGCAGTATAACGATGACGTGTTCACCATGTGGGCAACAATAGAAATAAAAAGCATGTCACAGTTAAACCATATACTGAACAGAATCATGAGCCTGAAGGGCGTGATCAATGCCACCAAGGTACAAAAAGACCGACTTAATATCGGTTCTTAATTTCAAAGGAGGTAGGCAGAATTGCCAAAGACAAAGACAGCAGAAAAATCAGCAAGATCGTCCGCCAGAAAAGCGGAACGTAATAAGGCGATCAAAAGCAGTACCAAGGGTGCCGTAAGCAAAGCTGAGAAATTGATGGCATCCCACAAGAGTGCAGAAGCCAGCGCGGCTGTAACCCAGGCCATTAGCTCACTGGACAAGGCAGCCAAGAAAAAGGTCATACATCCTAATACGGCTGCCAGGAAGAAATCTCGCCTGATGAAGAAGCTTAACTCTGCCAGTAAAAAGGAGTAACGGCTTAAACGGCTGGCACAGGCCGATAAAATTCACATTATTCCCCGGAGAAAATCAGATGCCTCTGCCGACCTGAAAACCATACGGGAGTGAAGATGATATCCGATTTATTACCCCACTTCCAATCTGTGGGATCCAATCTTTATTCCCGCAATATGCTGTCCATGCACGGCGGCAACCTTAGCATGAAATCCGGCGATAAAGTATGCATAACGCGCAGTGGCAGCAAGCTTGGTTATCTCTCAGCTTCCGACCTTATCCTGACCGGCATTAACTCAGACGACGAAAACACACAGCTCGCTTCCTCCGAGTTGGCCATTCACCGGGCAATTTACCAGAAAACGCCCTTTGCTGCAGTGGTGCATGCCCATCCCATCCATGCTACGGTCATGTCGGGCCTGATGGAAAAAATAGTGCCGCTGGACGAGGGAGGCCTGCTTTTTATACCGGAGGTCCCTGTAGTGGGCTTCAACGTAAAACCCGGGCCGGGCAAATTCGCACAAGAGATCTCGGACACGCTTATGCAGCATGCCGTGGTCGTGGTATACCGCCACGGCAGCTTTGCACGCGGCATGACTCTGGAAGAGGCCTTTGTCATTACAGAGCTGCTTGAAATAAGCTGCCAGATGCTCTATCTGGAGAAGACCATCAAGAACTGAATTCCACAGGACGCGGCGGCTGCGGCCGCTGCCCGGTAGCAAATCTGCCAAGCCCTTCCACCATCTCCTCATCCTTCAGGTCACTTTCGTGAAGATCACGTTCCATTCTTATTCCATCACAGATAGATGACGACAGCCCTTCATAAACAGCTCTGCGGTCATTTATCAGACTTGTCCATGGATAATCTGCAATAATAGAGGCAAGCTGCAATGCACGCGGCAGCGCCTGACCGGCGGACACCACCTCCTGTACCAAACCCATACGCATAGCCTGTCTTGCATTGAGCATGGCACCTGTTTCGATCAGGTACAATGCATTACCCAGTCCCACTATACGCGGCAGCCGCTGGGTACCGCCATCTATCAGGGGCACTCCCCAGCGCCGGTTGACCACCCCAAAAGTAGATCCCTCAGCAGCTACACGGAAATCGCACCAGCAGGCCAATTCCAGGCCGCCCGCCAGACAATACCCCTCAACTGCAGCTATGGTCGGTTTCTGCACATCAGTTATACGGCTGAACCCCATCGGCCCATCCATGTCTGCTCCCGGCCGGGCGTTGAGTTCCCCTGCCGCTTTAAGATCAGCGCCTGCGCAAAATGAGATACCACCTCTTCCGGTCAGGATCATTACACGCAGGTCACTGTCATTCTTAAAGGTTTTTACAGCCATGTCCAACAATGCAGCAGTTTCCGCATCAACAGCATTGCGCACTTCCGGCCGGCTGATGCTGATGATATATACTTTACCCTTTCGTTCGGTCTCTACTTTAGCCATCATTCACTTCCTGCCGAGAGTCATATCGACAATTTATTCTTTCTTCCCGTCCAGGTGATTCTGCCTGAGTTCTATCGCATACCCGGTATGGATGGCATCGAAGCCATACTTATTTCGTATAAGGTCTACAGCACGGTCGACTTTCTCTTTCTTTTTCGTTACCGCATTAAACAGCGACAGTTGCTTCTCACCTGCAACAAGATTTGACACCTCGAGCCCTATCAACCTGACCGGCCTGCCTTTTCTGGCCAGTGCAGTTTCCAGTAGATGCACCCCTGACTGGAAGATATCATCATCCATGTCGGTGGGTAACCGCGAGCTTAACTGGCGGTTGACCGTATCAAAATCCGCATAACGTAATTTCAGCCCTATCGTTCTTGCCTGTTTTTCGCTCTCCCTGAGCTCGGCGCCCAGCTTCTCGGCAAAATAGCGCAGCGTAGCTGTCAGCAAGCGAGTATCCGAAGTGTCTTTTTCAAAAGTGATCTCACGGCTGATCGATTTTGCCTCGCCACGTGCTTCCACCGGGCTATCGTCTATCCCCCGTGCATGCTGTTGCAGCCAGAGCATCCCCTCGCCAAAGCGGTCAAGAAAAAGCCGGCCAGGCATATCGGCCAGTTGGCTGATGGTTACAATGCCCATCGAACGCAAAACAGCGGCAGTTTTTTTTCCTACACCAGGTAATTTGCTGACGGCCAGAGGGGAGAGGAATCTGCGTTCCTGTCCAGACAATATTTCGATCAGGCCATCCGGCTTGCTCAGGTCCGAGGCGACTTTGGCCACAACTTTACAGGGTGCAATCCCCACGGAGGCTATCAGACCGCTTTCCTGCTTGACCCGCTGTTTGATCTTCACAGCCAAGGCCTGCCCTGAGCCAAAATTCTCACACCCTGTCACATCCAGATAAGCTTCATCCAGGCCACCCGACTCTATGACAGGGGAATAATCGGACAGTATAGACATGAATACATCTGAATATTCCCGGTATTTACTATAATGCCCGGTGAGAAAAACAGCCTCAGGACAAATCACCCGCGCCCGCATCAGAGGCATGGCTGCATGGACACCAAAGGCACGTGCTTCATAAGAGGCTGAGGCTACCACACCCCGGCTGCCCGGCCTGCCACCGACGATGACCGGTTTGCCCGCCAATGATGGATCAAGTACCTGCTCAACTGTGACAAAAAAGGCGTCAAGGTCGATGTGAAAAATCGTTCGCTGTAAATGCTCTTTACATTCAGCCATATTGACCGCTCCTGCAACAACTCGGTTCTTTTCTAACAGCCGCGTGCCCGGTTGATGCTTTCCCTCAACTCCCTGGCAACCTTACGAGCGGCCCTCGCATAGTCGAGCCCTCTGGAAGCATAAAGGACCTGGCGGGCAGCAACAATGATAGCCTTCTCCCCGCGCGTATCCGTTCCATATTTTACCGAAAACTCCAGGTCCCCCCCCTGTGCACCAATTCCTGGTATAAGCAGCGGCATTTCGGGGCACATCTTGCGTACTTCTTTGAGCTCCTCAGGATATGTGGCCCCGACTACCAGCCCAATATTTCCATCTTTATTCCACTGCCCGGCCTTCAAAGCCACGGACTGATAGAACTTCATGCCAAAATTATCCACAAGGTCCTGGAAATCAGACGCACTCCTGTTCGAAGTGCGGCACAGGACAAAGACGCCGCCATGACGGTAATTGAGGAACGGTTCAATGGAGTCATAGCCAAGGTAGGGGCTGACCGTCACAGCATCAAATTTATAATATTCGAACAGTGCTTTCGCATAGGCCGCCGCCGTGTTGCCGATATCGCCCCGCTTGGCATCGCCGATCACTGGAATATTGCCGGGAATGGCTGCCAGTGTTTTTTTTAATATCTGCAGGCCGCGGATCCCCATAGCTTCGTAAAATGCCAGGTTCGGTTTATATGCACAGACAAGGTCAGCCGTAGCATCAATTATGGCCCGGTTAAATTCAAATACATCCTTAACAGGTATTTTCTGAGGGTCCGGATCCAACCCCACACAGAGAAGGCTATTATTGCTGCGGCTTATATCCAGCAGCTTTTCTAAAAATTTTTTCTTCACGTCATTTCTTGCCCTTCCCACTTTCTACAACCTGCATTATATCACCACGATTAAGCAAAGGACCCGACATAATCATCAGATTTGCAGTGGTATTATTTAGATAATATCATAGTAATACTCATATGCACGAGTTGGCATGGGTATTTATAGCACTATTTTTGGGGACCCTGCCATTCCCGGTATGGACAGGCAGGATTTTCCTGCGCACCGACATCAGAAAATATGGTGACGGCGCGCCCGGCGCTACCAACGTAGCCAGGGCGGGCGGCCGCTGGCTGTATATCATGGCTTGTCTGCTGGATGCATTTAAGGCCGCCATACCTGTTTGGCTGGCTCAGATCGTATCCGGCGTGAGTGGATGGTGGCTAACTGCTGTGGCAATTGCCCCCGTTCTGGGGCACGCCTTTACCCCGTTTTTAAAAGGAAGAGGAGGCATGGGCGTTGCCGCAACCTTTGGTGTCTGGCTCGGCTTATTGGGGTTGCTGGGGCCGATCATGATCGGGATTGGGGTTGGCCTGATGTTCGGCATCCAGAAAAACTGGGTGTGGACCTCCATAGGAGGAATGATGATATTCCTGATTCTCCTGATAGCTTTTCAATTTCCCATCTATCTGGCCATCACAAATCTCGGGCACGTCTTAATAATGGCTATACGCCGTTATTCTTATTTTAATAAATGGCCTGAACTGCAGCCTTGGCTGGCCAATTTCGGGAGGAAATCGTGATGCCCAAGGATCCAGTGATGGTGCCCGAGGTCATGATCATCCTGATTATTATCGTGCTGCTGATTATCGCTTATATCAACTTGAGGGGTCTGCGCAAGCTGTCGGAGTATACAAAGCTCAATGCTTTCCCGCGTATTTCAGTTTTAATACCCGCACGCAATGAAGAGAATAAGATAGGTCCCTGCGTCAGCTCGTTGCTGGAACAGGACTACTGTAATTACCAGGTCATAGTGCTGAATGATAACTCCATCGACCGTACGGCTTATATCCTGGCTGACCTTCAGGCCAAAAGCAGCCGCCTTCAGGTCATTCAGGGTAAGCCACTGCCACCCGGCTGGCTGGGCAAACACTGGGCCTGCCACCAGCTTTACCAGGCAGCAGATGGCGAATACCTTCTGTTCACTGATGCAGACACCGTTTATACACCCCATACACTTACCAACGCGGCAGCGGCCATGATGGAAGAGAAAGCTGACATGATTTCCATCATGCCCCGGCACATACTGGGCAGCCTGTCGGAGAAAATGGTAATGCCATTTTTCGCACTGGGAATATTTGCCTTGATGCCGATGTTTTCCAGCCTGCGGCCAAGGTCGATCAAGCTGCAATCAGCCAGCGGCAAGCTGATGATGTTCCGCCGCCAGGCATATGAGGGTTGCGGCGGTTTAGAGAGGATCCGGCAAAACGTCCTGGATGACCTCGAACTGCCACAGCAAATACAGAAGGCCGGCTTCAAGTACCGTCTTTTTGACGGCACCAACAACGTCTCCTGCCGAATGTACCACGGTTTCAAAGAGGTCCACGAAGGCCTGAGTAAAAACACATTTGCTTCGTATCAGTATAATGTTGCCGCTTTCCTGCTAACCTGGGTATGCATCCTCTACGCAGTCTGGGAACCTATCATCACGCTGCTTATTTATAGAATCCCTCAATATCCACCTACCCTATCACACGGACTGGCAGCAATCTCGGTTATCGGCATCTTACTGCTGGGATCAGTCTACTACCAGCGCTTCAAATTCCCACTCTACACGATCATCCTCTATCCGCTGAGCTTCACATTGATGGCGGCTATCTCAACCTCTTCTATGATACTTACCCTGTCCGGTCATGCCACCTGGAAAGACCGCAAGATGCCAACACGCAAAATGTATTAGTTGACAATACGTGGATCATCACGTATGTACGGTTTGGCTTCCCGGTCTATCGCGCCTTCTTATACCCCATCACTGCCCTGCTGATGGTCTATATGGCTTCACGATCATTACTCCTGACCCTGAGTGGAAAGGCGACCTGGAAAGAACGTTATATACCTGTGAAAACATGATAACAGACTCGCCCGATTAAGACTTTTTCCTGAGAATCGGATATTATATTAACTTCAGGTGCCACAGATAAGTATTTTCGACATTCTGTTTTATGTGGAGATCGCCATTGCGATTGGTCTCTGCATATTCATCATCACCTCATTGACCAATCTGCGCCATTTACGCCGGCTGCACAGTTACAAACTGCCCACGACCTGGCCACGGATTTCTGTTCTTGTCCCTGCCCGCAATGAGGAGAATAACATCGCCAAATGTATAAGTTGCCTGCTGGCACAGGATTACCCTGATTATCAGTTGATTGTACTGGACGATAACTCTACCGATCGCACACTGGAAATACTCCAGGAATTTGCCGGTAAAGATCCACGGCTGAAGGTGATACAGGGGAAACCATTGCCCGAGGACTGGCTGGGCAAACAATGGGCATGCCAGCAGTTATCCGAGGCAGCCGATGGAGAATTGCTTGTATTCCTTGATGCTGACACTATTCCTGAGCATGACATGTTGCGTTGCACGGCGGCAGCAATGCAAGCTGAAAAGGCAGCACTGATCTCCGTCCTGCCATATCAGATAGTAAAATCCTGGCCCGAAAAGCTCACCATACCAGCTTTTTACCTCGGTTTACTTTTCGGTGTCCCCATCAGATTGACACGGCTGCTGAAAAATCCGCTGGTCTTTGCCTGTTTGGGCCAGTTCCTCGTTTTCAAAAAAGAAGCGTATTGGGCTGCTGGAGGCTATGCTGCCGTCAGGCAAAACATAGTTGACGATCTTGCTATAGGCAGGAGGATCAATGCCATGCGCCTGCGCTATTGCCTCCTTGATGGTTACCGACATATATCCTGCCGCATGTATACAAATTATGATCAACTCTGGCATGGCCTGACTAAAAGTACCTTTGCCACTTTCAATTCCAGCCCGCTCTTTACTATCCTATCTTTCTTGACAATACTTGCTGTATTTATAGGTCCGCTGGCCATACTGGTATCAGCTATCTTTATATCTTTCCCTGTTAAGGTTATTATTATGGCAGCTATAGCGGTATCACTGACGCTGTTTTTGTGGATTTTAAGCCTCATCCGCTTCCACTTTCCTCTCTATTTAGTCTTAAGTTACCCGGCCAGCGTTGTTTTCATGACCATTATAGGTATAGCCTCGATGGTGCTCACCCTGCAGGGCAAGGCTACATGGAAAGGCCGCGTGATGCCGAAATCAGCCAAGCTCTGAATCCGCCCTCATCAATCGTAATCGAGCCTGTGCTGGACTGCACCATTATCCTCTGGCTGATGCTATAATGCAGAGCAAGATGAGATACAGGCAGGCCTTAGAATTCCTATCGGAACTCACCGACTATGAGAAAGCGCTCCCTGCTTTAACACGCGAGGGTAACTATGATCTGCGACGCATGAATGAACTGATGTACCAACTGGGGAATCCGCACCATGGACGGACCACGGTCCACATCGCCGGAACCAAGGGGAAGGGCAGCACCGCCTCCATGGTTGCCGGAGTTCTTACTGCAGCAGGATTCGACACAGGCCTGTTTACCTCACCCCACCTGTTCTCCTGGCAGGAAAGGATCGCACTAAACGGTAAAAAGATTACCCAGAAGGACTTCTCCGGCCTGGTGGAAGTCCTCAAACCTTACGTGTGCGATCTTAACCGTCAGGCACATTATGGGGAACTTACCACCTTTGAGGTGCTGACCGCTATGGCATTTGCCTATTTCAACATCAAAAATGCTGAATTTCAGGTGCTCGAAGTCGGCATGGGTGGCAGGCTCGATTCCACCAACGTGGCAAACGGTGACATCTGCATCATCACTTCTATCAGTTTGGATCACACGAGGATACTGGGAGATACCGTGGGGAAAATAGCGGTGGAAAAGGCGGGCATCATCAAGCCCGGCTCAACGGTAATCTCTGCGCCGCAGCCTTCAGAAGCGGCAGGAGTGATCGCCTCCAGGTGCAGGGAGGTCAAAGCAAAGCTGGTCCTAACGGGTAACGACTATAGCTGGAAAAGGACCGGGGGAGATTACTCAGGGCAGGATATCTCACTTAAAACACCACAACGACAATATAAATTGAGGCTTCCCCTGCTGGGCGATTACCAGATGGAGAACGCCGCCTGTGCGGTAGCAGCCATCGAAGCCCTGCAATCAGCCGGGTTCAAGATCAAATACCGCCAAGTTGTTGACGGCATGGCCGGGATAAACTGGCCGGCACGCATGCAAGTGCTCGGCACAGACCCGTTGCTGGTCATAGATGGGGCCCATAACGTTTATTCCCTGGGAACCATGTCCAAATCGGTCAAAAAGTATTTTAAATACAGGAGACTAATCGTTATTTTCGGGGCTTCCAGCGATAAGGATATAGATGGAATGGCCAGGGTGCTGGCCGGGTTTGCCGATCAAATCATACTCACCGCCTCAAGCCATCCCCGTGCTGCTGATCCCGGCATATTGAGACAAGCATTCATGCGGTCAGGCATTTCTGCCACCACAATCGCCAACAGCGGGGAAGCGCTGACTACTGCGCTAGAACGTGCAGACAAAAATGATTTGATCCTTGCCACCGGTTCACTATTTCTCGCTGCGGAAATAAAGTCAGAATATAGCAAGTTGAGAATTTTTGGTTAAGTTACACCGTCACCGCCACACGCGGTGTCTTAAAAACGATCATGGATACTATGCCTGTTCCTGGGACGAGGAAGGAACAGGAAGCATCGGGCCAAGCAACTTCTGCAGGGTCATAACGTGTACACACTCTCCCCAGTCAGCAAAGAAGTGACAACTACAGTGCCATTTGCCACCTTCCAGGGTGATATTATGGCTATCGTTTTCACCCCGGAATACGGCGGAAAAAGTGGAGATGGCCACACGCTCTGGTTCCTCAGCATAACGCCTGGCTTTTTCGATTTTGCCGATGAGACTGGACTGCACTTCAACCCTCCGCTGACAGTATATAATGGCTGGTGATGAAAAGTCTAACCACGCTCGAGGTATAGGACATCAGGCTGCAGGCTTTTCACGTTGATTGCATATATTTGCTAAAATTGAATGGCCGGAAAGCAAATGAAGGAAAAACTTTTTGACGCGCTGAAGACCCAAAAGGCCGATTATATAGAGATACGCCTGGAAGAAAGTAACTCAAGCCGCCTTGTTTACCGCGGTGAACGTCTGGAGGAAGCAGGCAGGGCTGCCAGCTCCGGTGGATGCGTGCGGGCACTGGTAAATGGGGGCTGGGGCTTCGTCAGCTTCAATAATATGTACAACCTGGCAGATAAGGTAGCATTGGCGGTAGAGCAGGCACGGCAAGTGGGCAAGGAGAAAAGCTGCTTCAGCCCGGTCACACCGGTTAACGAGATAGTAAGAACAGATTTCAAAAAGAATCCGGCAGATGTGCCGCTGGCACATAAAAAAGAGCTGATGGACGAGTATGACCGTCTTATGCTCGACACCCCGGGCATTCAGACAACCAGCATAGGTTACACCGATGCCACAAAAAAGGTTATTCTGGCCACCTCTGAAGGAGCCTATATCGAGCAAGGCAGGATCGATGTTAATCTCAGGCTCACGGCAATCGCCAGCAAAGACAGCGATGTCCAGCAGGTCGGTTTGAGTATAGGCAGCAAAGGAGATTTTGGCATAGTCGAAGGCCTGCACGACCGGGTAAGGGATATAGCCAAAAGGGCAGTCGCATTGCTGGCAGCACCTCAAGTCAGGGGTGGTACCTATACTGTTGTGCTCGACCCCGTACTGGCAGGAGTCTTTGTACATGAAGCCTTCGGGCATCTTTCTGAGGCCGATCATATCTATGAAAACCCCCAATTGCGTGAAATAATGGTGCTGGGCAAACGTTTCGGAGGCAAACATCTCAATATCGTGGATGGGGCAGCTATACCGGGGTACAGGGGAAGTTATAAATATGATGATGAGGGCACACCTGCCACCAAAACATATCTGATCAGTGAGGGAATATTGAACAGCCGCCTGCACTCCAGGGAGACAGCCTCCCGGATGGGAGAGCAGCCGACAGGCAATGCCAGGGCGATTAATTACATGTATCCCCCCATCGTGCGCATGACCAACACCTATATCGAGCCGGGCACGGCAACTCTGGAAGATATGCTCAGCGATATCAAGGAAGGCGTATATGCCAGGGACTGGTATGGCGGAACCACCAGTCTGGAGATGTTCACCTTCTCGGCCGGCGAAGCCTACCTGATACGCAACGGCAGGATTGCCGAGATGGTCAAGCCGGTGGTTCTCACCGGCAATGTCTTCAACACGCTCGATAATATCGATGTTATCGGCAATGACCTTGATATGAACCAGGGTGGAGGTTGCGGCAAGGCCGGTCAATCACCCTTGCCGGTCTCCAATGGCAGCCCCCATATCCGCATCCGGAATTGCCTGGTCGGAGGTAAGTGATTGGAAGAGATACTATCCATAGCCAGCAGATTGTCTGACGGTGCCGAGGTTTTCCAGATCACATCCAGCCGGACACCCGTGCAATTTGAAGCCAACCGCCTCAAGCAGATACAGACGAAGGAATCCATCAGCACAGCACTGCGTATAGTGAAGAGCGGGAGGGTGGGCTTTGCCCAGGCCAGCGGCAATATCAAGCCTGCAGAGCTTGTCAATATGGCACTGGAGACATGTCAGTTTGGGCACCAGGCCAATTACCAGTTCCCTCCCCGGACTCCCTATAAAGGTGTCGAGATCTACGACACCACTGTTGAACGCTTCAGCATTGTTGATATGGTCGATACAGGCCAGACCATTATCGATGCAGTTCGTTCCCATACGCCCGAGATAATCTGCGAAGGTGCTATTTCACGCAGCACAGCAACCTGCAGGATAGCCAACACCAGCGGCGGACAGGTTTCCTACCACCGCAGCAACTTCAGCATCAGCATGGATGGCATGCTGGTACGCGATGGCGATATACTCTATGTAGGAGATATCCTGAGCTCCTGCCACCCTGTTAAAGAATACAAAGGCCTGATAGATGAGATCATCAGGCAGCTCACGCTGGCTCGCCATAACGCTTCAATCAGGTCAGGAACATTCCCTGTCATATTCACCCCCTTCGGCGTTTCGGGGGCATTGCTATCGCCTCTCATATCGGCTTTCAACGGTAAAACCGTGCTGGATGGTGCTTCACCGCTCAAAGATAAGCAGGGTGCTCATGTTTTCGATAGCAAATTCTCTTTTTACGATGATCCGACCATCCCCTTCCAGCCGGGCAGCACCCCCTGTGATGACGAGGGCGTTCCCGCAGTTAAAAATACGCTGGTGGAAAAAGGTAACATAGTACAATTTTATTATGACCTGCATACAGCCGCCCTGGCCGGGACAGAAAGTACAGGCAATGGCATCCGCAACGGCGGTTTGCCATCACCGGCGCCGCATGCCCTGATCATCAATGCCGGTGTTACATCCAGGGAGGACATGATCAAACAGGTGAGAGAGGGGTTAATCATTGAACAGCTAATGGGAGCTGAACAGGGTAATATCCTCAATGGCGACTTCAGTGGCAATGTCTTGCTCGGCTATAAAATTGAGAATGGTGAGATAAGCGGGAGAGTCAAGGATACCATGATCCACGGCAACGTCTACCAGTTGCTCAGGGAGGTTGCAGGCCTGGGCAGTGATGCCCGCTGGATCGCAGGTGTTATTAACACCCCGAGCATTTATTGCCCGGCAATTTCGGTATCTGCAAAATCATAAGATGAAAAAGCTGGCTACTTTTAAGAAAGAACCGCACCCTCGGTCCTGTGATTTTATCGCTGCCTGGCCCGGCATTGGCAACCTGGCCCTGATACTGGCACGTTATCTGCGGGAAAAGCTGGGTGCCGAGGAGATCGGCGAAATCGAACCCTGTACCTTCTTTGAACCGATCGGCGTCATGGTCAAAGACAATGTGATCGAAGCTCCACAGTTCCCCGAAGGCAAATTCTACTACTGGCATAATAATAACGGTAAAAGAGACATTCTGTTCTTCATCGGCGATGAACAACCTGCCTACAAAGGGTACGAACTGGCCGATTTTGTCCTTGACGTGGCTAAAAAGTACAAAGTACAGAGGGTCTACACCTTTGCCGCCGCTATCGCCAAGATACACCACACGGAGCAGCCGAAGGTATGGGCGGTGGCAACCAGACCCGATATTGTCGAATACCTGAAAGGTTTCGAAGTCGTGTTAAAAGGCCGCCTCCAGATAGCAGGCCTCAACGGCCTGCTGCTGGGCGTTGCCCGTGAGCGTGGAATAGAAGGCATCTGCCTGCTGGGTGAAGTGCCCTCATATACAACCCGCATCCCCAATCCTAAAGCAGCACTGGCAGTGATAAAGGTCCTGCTCAAAATTCTCGGCATTGACGTAGACCTGACCGATCTGGCCAGAATTGCTGAAGAATCCGACCAGCAGATGAAAAAACTGGCCGCACAGGCCATGGGTGAATATATAGACCGCTATACCAGGCCGGTTTGGCCACCATCCGGGGAAGAGGAGGAGGATGAAGAGGATGAAGAAGATGAAGAAGATGAAGACAACGACGACGAGGAGAACTGAATGGGAAGCTCCGAACTGTCTGTGAAGCAGGTAATAGATACCCTGCTTCAGCCCGGCAGGGAAATGCATAACATGGATCTTGTCCGCCTTTCTGCCCTGCAAGCTGAAGACCTCGTTTATTTTGAACAGCAGTGGAAACAGGCCGGGGCTGAACAGCGACTACGCCTGATAGCAGCAATGGTTAGCCTCACTGAGGATGATCTTACGCTGGATTTCACAGACATCTTCAGGCTTGGCATTGAGGACACTGAAGAAAACATCCGAATCAAAGCGCTGGATGGGTTTGAGATGGAAAACAAATATACGTTTGTCCGGCCAATCATCAAGGCACTCAGGAATGACGATTCCATCAGGGTGAGGACGGCAGCGGTTATCACACTGGGAAAATTCGCATTGATGGCTGAGTTGGAAGAACTGCCGTCCATAATTAGGCAGGATATTTTCAATAACCTGCTGGAAATTCTGGAACATCCCTCGGAACCGCTCGAACTGCGCAGACGTGCCCTTGAATCCATCGCACCTTTCCAGCAGGAACTCATCAGCAATTACATTGAGGATTATTATTACAGCACCGACCCCGGTGCCAAGGCCAGCGCAATTTATGCCATGGGACGTAACTGCAGCCGGCGCTGGCTCGATTTCATTCTCGAGGAAATGCAAAGCAGCCATGCTGAATTCAGGTTTGAAGCCGCCCGTGCCAGCGGAGAGATCGAAGATGAGGAAGCGGTGCCTGGACTACTCATCCTCTTAAATGACAGCGATCTTGAGGTAAGGCAAGCAGCTATCACAGCCCTGGGAAAGATCGGTGGCCAGGATGCCAAACAGGCTCTTAAGCGACTCAAAGATAACACCGATCCTGCTATAAAAAACGCGGCTGCAGCCGCTTTAGCCGAGCTTCAGGCATGCGAAGATCCACTATCTTTGAATTTCTGAACAGCCGGGCTGATATTACCGGCCAAAAAATCAGGCTTCGTCCTCGCAAGCTCGAAGATGCCAGCCGTGAATATAAGTGGCGCACAGATCGAGAGCTAAGCCTTCTGGATGCTTCAGTGCCCATCGACCTCGCCTATCCCGACTTCGCAGAACGCTACTCAATCGAGCTTGAATACCCAGGATTGACTTATACATTGGCTGTGGATACGCTGTATGGCCAGCACATCGGCAACTGCAGCATTTTCAATTTCGACTTCATATCAGGCAATGCAGAGGTAGGACTGATAATAGGTAACAAAGCCTATTGGGGACAGGGTTATGGCAGCGACGCCATGAGAACGTTCGTGCAATATGTTTTCCGGGTTTCAGATCTCAGCACAATATTGTTGCGGACGCTGGACTGGAACAAGCGCGCCCAGGCTTGCTTTAAAAAATGCGGCTTTGTCCCTATCGGGAACATGACCAAAGACAATTATAATTTCATCGTCATGGAGTTGAAGCGCAGCATAAAGCAACCTGAGGGTTAATAAACCATGATCAGGTCTGCATCTGTAATGACTTTCTTTGATCTTGCCATCTGTCTGCGTAGCTGTTTGGGAAGCACAAACAGGCCCTTATGTGCTTCGCCGTCATAGGATTTCAATTCGCCGTTCAGACTCGCCGCCAACCTGCGGTTAACCTCCCGGGGTAAAAGTGCTGCAGCATCAAGCGTATCGGACACAACATGGAAGCCCCACATATCAACGAAGGACGGCACATAAACCCGGTAGGGCTTAACGATCTCAAAAATGCTCTTCAGCGTCCTGTTGATGGCAAAGAAGTTCTTTAAATTTATCCATCCCGACTGTCCTGACTGCACTACCATGATGCCCCCGGGCCTTAACCTGGCTTTTACCAGCCGGTAAAACTCACGGGTATACAACATCCGTGCCGGGCCCTCTTCCACCGGGTCGACCAGGTCGATGATAGCCACATCAAAACGCTCCTCAGTTTCCTGTATATATTTGCGGGCATCGTCATAAATAACTCTGGCACGCTTATCTTCAAAAGCTCCCCCGTGAAAGCCGGTCAAGTATTTCCGACACATATTGACAACCTCTTCATCGATATCCACCATGACAACCTTTTCCACTGCTTTGTGCATCAGCACGTTGCGCAATGTAGCACCTTCCCCACCGCCAGCGATGAATACGCTACGAGGATCGGGGTGGGTAATCATGGCTGGATGAACCAGTGCCTCGTGATAAATATATTCATCTCTCTCGCTTGATTGTATCTTGCCGTCCAGCACCAAGCAGATACCGAAAGTCTTTGTTTCAACTATCTGTGCTTTCTGGAATCTGGTGGTGGCGCTATGCAGAATCCTGCCCAGTTTGTGTAACTGCACCAGGTCGGAAGTAAGCTCATCGATCAGCCATTTTTTTTTATTGTTGTAGTCATGTTCAGCCATGATCAAGACACCCCTGCCCTGTTTCCAGCCCCGATACCGCGTTTGATCTCAATAAACGTCGTAGATTTTGATTTGAGCTTCTCAGCTAAAAGTTTAACGGCATTACGCGGTTTAATCACGTCGCCGCAGGTAAAAACATCCACGGCAGCATAATTGTACTCAGGCCAGGTATGTACTGAAATATGCGATTCAGCAATTAAGACAACGCCACTCACACCCTGCGGGGTAAACTGGTAAAACGTATCCTTGATAACGGTTGCACCTATCTGCCGGGCGACTTCCGAAAGCGTCATACGCAGATACTCAATATCGTTAATAAGATCTTTATTGCAATCGTTTAATTCAATTAATACATGCTTGCCCAGGGCTGCCAACTGTCTATCCTCCTTGGGAAGTGTTAAATACATATTAAAATTGTCAAACAGAGCGTAATTTTATATTTTATATTGTGCGATTTCAAGAAATGTATCCGAATGACTATTGACAAAGTCCATATGACAGGGTAGAATCATCCCAAAATCCATCATAAGGAGGCGTATGCCGTGAGGAGAATTTTTGGTACCCTCGTCGCATTGGTTGTGGCAGTATCTTTGGTACTGATACCGGCCACTGTCTCAGCCGATCTGGGTAAATGCACAGGTTGGGACAAAGTTAAATGGGAAAATAACCAGAATTCCTGGAAGCTATACCTCCAGCACTGGGGCAGGACGCCTACAAGCGCCATGTCCAGGCTGGCTGGGCTTTGCGGCCCGGATAAACTTTGTTCCGGCGTATGCAATACCTCCAAATGCCCAAAGCCCACAGGCTGTGATATCAATCAGTGCCTGGGTGGATGCAGCAACTGCAACACCGAAGCTGGCACACTGGGATCAGCCTGCGATGATTCCAAGAAATGTCTCGATCCCGCAACCAAACCTACATCTCTCCCTCTTGATGATTGCCCCCTGAACTGCCCGGCGAATCCTTCAACCGCTGGTCTTGGCACGTCCAAATGCTCCGGTTGCTGGGGCAAGAGCCTGTCCTTTGCTAACAAGAGCTGGGGCGCCGCCGATATCGGCACCAGGGCAACCATCAACAATACCCATATGAACCACAGGGGAACCTCCCCTGCAGGTGGCGGAGATTGGGGCATCACCGGTTGTCCGCACCCGGAGTGTGTCTCTCAGACCTGGTGTCTGCAGAACAACCTTCTGGCGAAGTGCAAAGCTTGCAGCAGCGGTGCAAAATAACCCGCCAGACAAAGTAAACGAAAAAATAAATAAGGGCTGCCAACTGGGGCAGCCCTTATTTATTCCTGAAACAAACTATGCAACAGGCTGATCATTTAACAACCGTCTTCAAGGCTGCCCATCAGGTGGAAGCCGAATTGATCAAAGGCATGCTCGAATCGAATGGCATACCTGTCCTGCTCAAATATGAAAGCCTGGGGCCGGTTTATGGCTTGACCATAGATGGGCTGGGACAGGTGGAAGTACAGGTACCCTATAAATACGTAAGAGATGCGGATAATCTGATTAACAACCAGACTGACAATGATATGAAGCAGCCTTAAATGCCCAGAGCTGCATTCATGGCCTTATAATCGAAGCGGCTGTCCAGCAGGGCCGACATAGCCTGCAGCTTTTGAACGTTACAGAACCTGGCCCGGGACAGGGCCTCCTCAATGCCAGCAATGATCTCCTTAATCTCCTGATTAACCACCATAACCGGGACTTTTTTGTCCTCGGCTTTGACCATGACCGAGGCATTAGGTCTATTGCCGGCGACAATCAAGCATTTCGTTGATGTTTCCAGCGCAGCCAGCTGCATATCTGACCTTTCCGCCTTGGTTACGACAGCCTTGTTCCTCTTTCTGCTATAGTAATCCCTGGCAGAATCCGGGCTCATCGCACCCAGCATAACATTCTCAACCAGTTCACCAGCCCTGTCATTGGATGAGATGATCTCGCCTCTGACCGCGACAGCAATCTCGCTGACACTGACCCCATTGAGCGTTCTCACTTCGGGCAACACGCCCAGCAACGTAATGGCCTGCGTTTTAAAGAAGTCTTCCGCCTCTCTCTGCACAGCATTTAGCCTCGATTCAGGCACCTGGTTAATTACTACCCCAGCCAGCCTGTCACCGAATTTTTTGGCTGCCTGTACAATATCGCTATCCTTAAACCCTGTTGAATAGCAGAGTAGCAGTATCACTTTTGTATCTATTTTTTCAGCTATGGTAAAGCAGGCCAGAGCAGATACCTGGTCATTTTTCAGGCTGCCCGGGCTTTCCACGATCAAAACATCTTTCCCCGCTACAACTGCATCGCAGACACTTTTTAGCCTGATGGAAAAACTGTCGACATTCTCGGACAGATTATGCCAGAGTTCTTCTTGTGAGATATGTATAGGGCATACCTGCTCTTTGTTCTCGCCTAATTCAAGGGCTTCGTTTACAAAAAGCGCGTCATTGCAGTCCACCGGTTCGTCCTTGCCGATGACATGTAGAGGCTTAATATATGCTACCTTTTTTCCCGAATTGACCAGTTTCTTGCCGATGCCGGCGCACAGAGCTGTCTTGCCGTATTGTTCATAAGATGCGATCTGTAAACTTATCATGGTGCCTCCTGAATTTCAGCCAGCCGATATTATATCACTCTTTACTTATCCACTGAAGCGGAATATAATGTTTGCAAAGAAAAGGACTGAGAGTTGTCAAGGCTCTCAGTTTTTTGTATTCAGCAAGGTGAGGGATTAAACCCATGAACCAGAAGAAATACGATATAACCCAGGAAGGCCTTGAAAAACTTAAGGTTGAATATGAGTTTCTCGTATCCACCAGCCGCTCGGAGGTCGCGGACAAAATCAAGCGTGCCCGCGAAATGGGCGGCACCGAGAATAACGCTGAATATGAAGATGCCAAGAATGAACAGGCCTTTATCGAAGGCCGCATCAGTTCTCTGGAAAATATTATCCTCAATGCCCGCATTATCGCAGGTCCGCGTCAGCCGGGTGTGGTTGAACTGGGAGACCAGGTGTTAATCCGGAATCAGGACGGGAAAATTGACCGTTATACGATTGTCGGCACCACCGAGGCCAACCCGGTCGAAGGGAAGATCTCCTGTGAGTCCCCCGTTGGCAAAGCCCTGCTGGGGAAAAAGAAAGGTAACAAAATCGAGGTCAGGACGCCGTCGGGCATGATCAAATTACAAATAATCGAAGTTAGCTGATACTATGGCCGGCCAGGATCATATTGAACAGCCGCGCTTGGAAAAACTGCAGAGACTTATCGATCGCGGTATAAACCCTTATCCCTATCATTTCCACCGCACACACAGCAATGCCGACGCCGCGGAGCGCTACCATGAGCTTGCTGCTTCTGACAGTCGGACTGAACCCGCTAAAATCAGCCTGGCCGGGCGTATTACAGCCCAGCGATTTATGGGCAAATCAGCTTTTTTTGATATCCATGACGGCTCCGGCAAAATGCAGCTCTTCCTGCGTAAAGACAAGCTGGGTGATGAGAAGTATGAGATACTGCATGATATAGATCTGGGCGATTTCATCGGTGCCACAGGCTTTCTGTTTAAGACAAGATCAGGCGAGATCACGCTTGAGGTTATAGAATACGTGGTACTGGCCAAATCCCTGTTACCCCTGCCCGAAAAATGGCATGGCCTGCAGGATGTAGAAAAAAGATACCGTCAGAGGTATCTCGACCTCATTGCCAATGATGATGTTAAAAAACTCTTTATCACGCGTAGCAGGATCATCAGCGCCATCCGTGATTACATGAACAGCCGCGGATTCATAGAGGTTGAAACCCCTATTTTACAGCCGGTGTATGGCGGGGCGCTGGCNNGGATTCGACAGGGTCTTCGAAATCGGACGTGCTTTCCGCAATGAGGGTATCTCTACCAAACACAACCCCGAATTCACCATGATGGAAAGCTATGAAGCATATGCCGATTACCATGATGTGATGAAGATGACAGAGGAGCTGGTCAGCAGCGTGGCCCGACAGGTGCTGGGCACGACCAGTGTCAGTTTTGCCGGGGAAACCATCAACCTGGAGCCGCCCTGGCAAAGGCTGCCGCTCAGGCAAGCCCTCATAGATAAGTGCGGCATTGACTTTATAGAATACCCGGACGCCAGCAGCCTGCGCAGCCGCATGGAAAAGATGGGCATGCAGGTCGACCCTCTTAAAGACAGGGGCCGCTTAATTGACGAGTTGCTCTCCACTTACGTTGAGCCCGACCTCAAGCAGCCCACATTCATGATTGATTACCCGCTGGAGATGTCCCCCCTGGCTAAAAGGCACAGGGAAAACCCGGACCTGGTGGAAAGGTTTGAAGCCTTTATCTGTTCGATGGAAGTCGCCAATGCCTTCTCGGAGCTGAATGATCCGCAGGAACAGCGCCAGCGGTTTGTCCGGCAGCGCGAGATGCATGCCGCGGAGATAGAAAAGGCCCGGGCTGCCGGGGAGTTGCCTGAAGTGGATATGATCGACGAGGATTTCATCACGGCTATGGAATACGGCATGCCGCCCACGGGCGGCCTGGGTATTGGCATCGACCGCCTGATAATGCTGCTAACCGACAAGCAGTCGATACGCGAAGTTATTCTTTTCCCCCAGCTCAAAACCAGGTGAGTTAGATCAGATATGTTAGATATTAAGCTTATTCGCGATAACCCCGATGTCGTCTATCTGGCGATGGAAAAACGTGGCGAGGATCGCTCCGCCATTGATGAGATCATCGGCCTCGACAACACGTACCGGCAGTTGCTCAGGGAGGTGGAGGCCCTGCGCGCCAGACGTAATGAAGTCAGCAAGCAGATCGGCCGCATGAAAGAAAAGCCGGCCGGATTAATCGCTGAAATGCGACAGGTAGGCGATCGCATAGTACAGATCGAAGCGGAGGCCAGCCGGATAACCACTGACCTCGAGGATAAGTTGCTGCGCCTGCCCAATATACCCGCTGACGATGTCCCTTTGGGCAAGGATTCATCCGATAATATTGAGGTCCGCTCATGGGGCGAGCACAGGGATTTCGGGTTTCAACCCCTACCTCACTGGGATCTGGCAGAGAGGCTGGGTATAATCGACTTCCAGCGCGGTGTAAAGCTATCCGGCACAAGGTTCTACGTGCTGAAAGGTGCCGGGGCTATGCTGCAAAGGGCGCTGATCAACTATATGCTCGATCTGCACACACAAAAACACGGATATACAGAGATCTTTCCCCCTTTCATGGTCAAGCGAGAGTGCATGGTAGGATCAAGCAACCTGCCCAAATTTGCAGATAATCTTTACCACGATGCAGAGGAGGACTACTGGTTCATCCCCACAGCAGAGGTGCCGCTGACCAATCTACACCGGGATGAGATCATAGCGGCCAGCGTGTTGCCTCTATACTACGTCGCCCATACATCATGTTTCCGCCGTGAAAAAATGGCAGCCGGCAAAGATACCCGTGGCATCAAACGTGGCCACCAGTTCGAGAAAGTTGAAATGTACAAGTTCGTCACTCCCGAGACTTCCAATGACGAGCTCAACAAGCTTGTGGACGATGCTGAAGACATCTGCCGCAATCTGGGATTGCCCTACCGGGTTATACAGCTTTGCACAGGTGACCTGGGCTTTGCCGCGGTAAAAACCTTCGATATAGAGATGTGGGCACCCGGCTGCAGGGAATGGCTGGAGGTAAGCTCTTGCAGCAATTGCGGCGATTTTCAGGCCCGCAGGGCTAACATACGCTACCGTCCTGATGCCGAATCCAAGCCTCACCTGCTTCACACGCTTAACGGATCAGGCCTCGCCCTGCCGCGTGTCATGATTGCCATCATGGAGAACTACCAGCAGGCTGATGGCACCATCACCATAC
Source organism: Dehalococcoidia bacterium UBA4060 (assembly GCA_002383665.1). GTDB lineage: Bacteria > Chloroflexota > Dehalococcoidia > GIF9 > UBA5629 > UBA6808. The sequence goes on along the minus strand of DFZI01000080.1, from coordinate 2,618 downwards.
CCGGGGTATTGCAGCCCTATATGAACTGCTCTGTCATCCGGTAATACTTAGGCATAGCTATAAGTTACTTTGCCCGTCCTTTTCAGCGGGCGGGCATGAGCGCTGAACTCACAGGGTAAATCTTGACATTACTTTCCAATTCAATTTAACTATAGGTATAATATTTACAAATATCAGGATAAGTATTAATTAGATATGCCGGAAGGTGAATCTACTTCGCGGCCCCGTTTCTGCCGACAGTGTGGTGCTGCTGTTCCCGAAGGATCAGTTTTGTGCCCTCGTTGTGGCCAGCGCTGGTATATGGACAGGGTGGAACAACAGGGTTCCGACCTCTGGCAAAAGATCATGGAAAAAAGGGCTGCGGCCGGGCTGGGTGAAGCTCCTGCCGGAGCAGAATCTAAAGAATTCCGCTGCCCCCACTGCATGGCAGTTTTAAAAAGTCCTGTAGATGTCTGCCCCCATTGCGGCAAAAGCATTATCAAAACTAAAGTAATGCCGCAAACAGGTGAGTTCAAGGATGAAACTGCTGCCGGCTCCGACCAGTTGAATCTTCCCGACGCGGCCAGAGGACTCGGCACTATCAAAGGAGCTGAACAGCGTGCCCGCTCTTATCGAAAATCAGGTATGAAGCAAGTCTTCACTGCGCTCGTTATAGTTGCCATAGTTGTAATTGTCCTGGCGATAGGGTATATCGTTGCCAGGCAGACAGGCGTGCTGCCCTCAACTTTAGACTTCCTAAATCCGGCATCCTCACAGCAGGAAACGACACAGCAGGCCACCGCAACCGAAATATCCGACATCGCAGCAGATGTTACCTCTACCGGAGCCACCATCACATGGTCCACGAGCACCGGCACCTACGGATCGGTGCTTTATGGCACAACTGAGAGCTACGGCATGACGGCAGCTTCTGACGGTGAGCAGACATCACACAAAGCAGTCATAACCGGCCTGGAGCCGGGCGTCTCTTACCATTACGCCATCGTAGCCAGCGATGATAGCAACAAAGAGGTTGCCCGCAGTGCAGACCGGTTGTTCACCACGACTGCCTCTGATACCAGGCAGACGATTAAAGCTCCTGTTGTCAGTGGATGCAGTGTTACACCGACAGATACCGGAGCCTTCATCCACTGGACCACTGATGAGCCTTCTACCAGCCAGGTCCTCTACGGGACAGATCAGCAATGCAGCAGCTCCACAACACCCGACCCTAAGATGGTGACGGAGCACTCCGTACGACTGACCGGCCTGAACGTAAATACCCTGTATTACTACCGCATCAAGTCGGTCAACGCCCAGGGAGGCGTTGCACTCATGGACCCGCCCGATACATTTAGCACCCTCATAGTGGTGCCCACCGGTTACAAGGTAGGTGAAAGGGCACCCGATTTCACGCTACCGCTTTTCAAATCGCAGGATACACTATCCCTGCACTCATACAGGGGGCAAAAAGTGCTGCTCACATTCTGGGCAGTCTATTGTCCGGAGTGCGACAGGGAGCTATCATTGCTTCAATCATTGAAAAACAAGAACCTGCCCGGCGTCAACATCATCTGCATCTTTCTGGAAAGTAAGCCTGGTGATATTGAAAAGACCATTACAAAATACCAGGAAGAGAACGGAGAACTGACCGTGCCAGTCATTGTGGACATGTACAAGACCGCCGCCCATCTATATAACATTGAAAACCTGCCCTGTACCTTTTTTATCGACAGCGACGGGATAATCCGTGATGTCGAACACGGTAATTTTAACATCACACAGGTAGAAGAGAAGCTCAACGACTTATGACACGTATTTACATAATCTTGACAGCAACATTTTCACGTTGTAGTGTAGTAGTAAGGTAGCTAACTCATGGAAGCGCAATTCAGGTGCAAGTGTGGAAAGGCCATGGCATACGCCAACGAGCGGTGCCCCGACTGTGGCAGTCTGGGTCCTCACTCCTTCATGGGTAAAGGTGTGCCGGTCGCCGAATCGACTGACATCCCGGAGCCTGCCCGTCACAGGGAAAGTCATGCTTCTGAATATGTTGACAGAAGGGAACCTGCTGTGAGCCCTGACCTGATTCCCCCTGCAGAAGATCATATCTCAGACAGGATGCCTCATTCCGGAGGCAGGGCATTTGAGGAGAACGATTCCAGCTTCCCTGCGGGCATGCGTTCGCACAGCCCCATGCTCGACCATATCCGCATCTTGGACAGCGATCAGATAGAGACAAAGAAGCACCCCGGTAAAAGTGCACAAAGCAGGCACCTGGAAGAGGAGGAACGGCATCCCGCCTATCCCTATGACAATGATGAAGGGACAGCCGGGGAAAAAGAGCAAGCGCAGCCACCCGATAATGGTAGGATAGTGTCGACCATTATCAGTGTGGTGCTTGTGCTGGCATTGCTGATAGCAACTATATATGTCATAAATAATTTTGAGGAAATTACCAAATGGCTGGCCTCCCCTACCGTTCCGGAGTACACTCAACCACCTGTAGAATAGCGTCCATGACCTCGCACATTTGGGAGTCTTCAAATGGGTGACCCCTTCATCTGCAATAAGTGTGGTGCGCCCAGGAAATATATAAACCAGTTTTGTCCCAATTGCGAATCAACAGGGCCCCACCT
>DFZI01000018.1 GCA_002383665.1 Dehalococcoidia bacterium UBA4060 | reverse complement strand
CCTGATTCATAGGCGTTTGCATCTTCGGTAAGGTATCAGGTACAAACTTGCGCTTACAGTCTTTGCAGTAATAACGCTGCACGCCTTTGTATGTACCGAATTTGATTGTGTTGGCTGACTGGCAGTATTTACAGGTCATTTTATATCACCGAAGTTAATGCCATGTTTATTATCAATAATAACTTGAAATTGTTTTTTACAACTGGAAATATCCTTTCCAGTTGCTTGGAGTGTAAAAATATATTTACCTTCTGGCATATTTGTTTCTATTGGACGTGTTCCAACATGATAATTTTCATAGCTATGTATGCTAGCTTCAGATAAAGGTTCATACCATTCAATAACCTCAACATATTTAGTATCTTCTCTATTTATAGAAAAGGTACTCGGCGTGCCTTTGACAATACCTCGTGGATTCAACACCAGTTCTCCAAAATTACCAATTTTGGGCTGTATTGATATTAATTTAACTTCAACATTATCAACTTGATTATTAGTAGATTTAATTCCAACCATGTAAATAATATTACTAAGTACTGAGTATCTACTTCCATCATGTGGATTTGTTTCATAAATAGGCGATTTTAAGATACATTTATCTGTATTAAAAAATAGTTCGATTGATGTAAACGATCTTCTGTAATAGGGTATAAAACTAAACATAATGATTCCGGCTATAGCTATAAAAAACCCAATCCAGACATATACTGGTGGCATATGTTGTTGAAGCCAAAAAGCAACAACTACTGCTCCTGCAATAAAAGCAATCATCCACATAATCCACCCCACAACATGCAAAGGTGTATTCGTGAACCAATTTTTGAAGGCCGCTGATATTTGCTTTGTCTGTTTAAACCATTTTGCCATATCGCTATTCTATCACGAATATTGGTCAAACAACCATGTTTGAACTTAATGCAATACATAGCTAATATCAGGGGTCGTAATTTAAAGGTTGTTGTTAATCAGGTTAAGGGTAATATTGTCACAGCCGTGTGGGTGGATTAAAATGGTAAATGGAGGATATGCTATTGGCAGGTCCATTCTTTCATAAAATTGAATATGACAAAGAGGCAGACGCAATCTATATCGGCCTCAATGATAAACCAGTTTCCTACACCAAATCGCTCGATGACTCGCGCTATATCGATTTCGATGCAGAGAACAATCCCATTGGTATCGAGCTGCTCAATGTGAGTTCAGGGGTTACTGTTGGGGAACTGCCTTTTGCTGGGCCTCTTGCCAGGATTCTTGAAAATTCTGACATTAAAGTTTGTGTCTGAACTTTCCCTGAAGTTTATCATTTTCCTGCCCTGCTTTTTTCCCTGCTAACCATTCTGAATTTCTCTTTTTCATCCATTGGAGGTGCATAATCATGCGAAGATGGGATTACGGCGTTAACTCTCTGTATAAGCATGCTTCTATATTTGTGGACGATGCCCCATGGTGGATATTTTTCTGGAAAGGTTAATTGAATTTATCTGTGGCATTATTCCGTCGCTGCCTTTCCCCGCTGTCAGGATGCGCTTAAAAGATCCCGATGATATAGGGTTCATCGGCAGTGAGTGGACAACGTGGAAGGAGTGGTACGGCGACCTCAATCAGTATTTTCACGTGCAGGTTCACAATCCTGTCTTTTATTACTGCCAGCGTAAGATGGCATCCCGGTCTATCGACATCAACTATGATCAGGCCAGGGGTATTTTTTATCGGTTTGCTGCATGTTGACCGCCTGCCCGTTCAGTTGCCTGGCAATCGACATGAAACGCATAAAAGGTGGCACATTGCGCAGCAAGCCTTCCTGCCGTATCTCCTCCCGCATATGTGTGTCCAGGTAGGCTGCCAGTATATCAGGCGCCTGCTCCGGCTCCATCTGCACCACGGGCAACAACCCCCATTCCAGCGAGCTATCTAAATCAAGTGCCTTGCCCAGCTCAACAGCAGAGAAGCTTTCCATATTTACGGTGATGGCGCGTCCCGCCAGCAGGTTGGCGCCGCCCCTGCGCAGCTTCCTGGCCGACGACCCGCATAACGCTAACCTCCAGTTGCGTTTCTCTATCAGCCTGTGCACCTCATCCAGCAATGCGGGTATCTTCTGTATCTCATCCAGGATAATCCAGGCCTTGTCCGGCAGGCTGGCAGCCATTGCTTCCAGCCGGTGCGGGTCGCCTGATAGCTCAAGGAACAGAGACGCATCCAGCAAGTCCAGATAAAGCGCACTTGGTAAAACGTGCCTGAGCCAGGTGCTCTTGCCACTCCCTCGTGGCCCGAACAGGAAGAACGATACATCAGGGCATCTCAATAGCCTGTCTATATACGGTTTGTTTAATGTATTCATGCAAAATTACATTCTAATTGTTATATTGCAAGACGGTTATTAATCAGGCAGTTAGATAGGGTAGGGAGAAGTTGACAACCGGGGAGTCATTAGTAGACGTGTTTGAACCTGTTATATGTTATATGATGTGAAACTCGCCATTAACCGGCATCTTGTGAACATTAAGAATAGGCGTCCTTCCTTCCTCCAGAGCACATATTGAAGAGCCGTCAACCGAACCGCGCTTTCACAGTGTTTGCGATGATTTCCTCGGCCAATTCGAGCCCCAGCACGCTGGTGTCCAGGCAAATATGGTATTGCCTGACATCCATCCAGTCGCATCCCGTTTTGGCATGGAGATAGCTTGCCCTGGAGCTGTCCGTGGACTGTATCATCTTCCGCGCTTCCTGCAATGATACATGATATACTTCCTGGACGCGCTGCTCACGAAAGGCCATATCTGCGTGCAGAAAGATGCTCAAATGTCTGCTGTGGCTGCGTAAAATGCAATAGCCGCCCCGGCCTATGATGACTGCAGATACCTGCCTTGCTATATCCATGATGATATCATTCTCAGCCTGAAAGAGCTCTTTGTCGGTAGGCATATTTTTGGGGGGCGGGGTATAAATATAGGGGTTCCCGAAAACAGTTGCTGCCGCCATGGAACGCCATGCAGGGGTAACCTTCTCGTCGCGATGTGTCAGGTTGTCTTCAGGCACGTTAAGTTTTTGAGCTGCACGGGTGATTATTTCACGATCAAAGTATGATATACCAAACCTGCTGGACAGGCGCTGACCAATATAGGACCCTCCGCTTCCCAACTGTCGGCTGATTGTGATTACATAAGGCTCATTTTCCTGCATCGCTGAAAACTATATATAAATCTGTGGGCTGAGTCAAGGGCTTGCATTACTTAATCAGGAAGATTATTTGATAAACCGGCTGCCTTACCTGTAAAATGTGGGCTAATTGAATATTTGCTAGGGGAGCTGGAAGGCTGAGAACTCCGATGTGATCGGGGTGACCCTTACAACCTGATCTCGGTAATGCGAGCGTAGGGAAGTATTTGAATAACCGGAAGGCCCTGTTTGCAGCTTCTGGTTTTTTATTTTAAAAGGCTCTGCAAAGGAGAACGCATCATGGATGAGATAGTTATTTCACAGGCAATTATCCGGAGCTATTTCAAAGAGTTTCTTGAATATACGGATGTGGATGTCGCAATTGTCGGTGCAGGCCCATCCGGTCTGGCGGCCGCCTATTATCTGGCGCAGAGCCGTAAAAAGGTGGCTGTTTTTGAGCGCCATCTCAGTGTCGGAGGTGGGATGTGGGGTGGGGGCATGATGTTCAACCGTATCGTCGTGCAAAGTGAAGCCAGACATATTCTGGACGAGTTTGAAATCAGGGCGGAGGAGTTTCAGCCTGGCTATTTTGTGGCTGATTCTGTTGAATCTGTCTCCGCACTGTGTAATAAAGCGATAAAAAGCGGGGCACGTATTTTTAACCTGATGACCGTGGAAGATGTTATGATACGTGAAAATAACCGCATTTCAGGGCTGGTCTTAAACTGGAGTGCGGTAGAGATGGCCAGGTTGCACGTCGATCCTCTGACCGTCAGATCTAAATATGTCGTCGATGCCACCGGTCATGAGGCCGAGGTTTGTAAAATTGTGGTGCGGAAGGTGGATAACAGGTTGAATACGGGCAGCGGCGGGATCGACGGCGAAAAATCCATGTGGGCGGAAGTAGCTGAAAAAGAAGTGATGCAGCATACCGGGGAAGTCTGCCCGGGTCTGTTTGTAGCCGGAATGGCTGCTAATGCAGTATATGGGCTGCCCCGCATGGGGCCTGTGTTCGGTGGCATGCTGCTTTCCGGGAAGCGGGCAGCCGAATTGATATCCGCCAGGCTGGACAAAAATATTTAACGGGGTGATGGAAATAAACAGGACGGAAATAAACAAGGGAAAGGAGGCCGAGGTTATACTGGGTAACCTGGTTGCGGCGCTACACGTCCTTGAGGCCTGCGCTGATTTCGGTGCGCTCATACCCGAGGTAAGGACCAACATCGCCTACGCCCTGCCCGATGCCCGCACACCTGATGATGTGGCCGCCTTCCCGGGCCGTATCACGGTTTACCGTGGACGTGCGCATGCTGTAGCCGCGCCGGACTGGGGTGCCTCAGACCACCTGGCACGGCGCATCATCGAATCCCGGAAATATGATAAAAGTGTTAATGCCATCATAAATTTCAGGTTTGAAGAGGGGATACTTACCGTTGTCCGGGAATACTGCCGCAAGGAGGAGATGCTTTTAGGCTGGCTTGACCGTAGCCAAGAGCCGGAAGATGTAGCGAAATTAGACGGTGCTTCCATGGTCTGGAAAGTCGAGCAGCTATTCAACAAACATGGTGCGATGCCCGGCATCTACTATGAGGGGGCTGGCTGGGGCAAGGAGCCGCTTTTCCTCGTCCAGGGGAAAGATGCAGTGGAAGTAGCATCCATAGCAGTAGAAATAGCCGATCTATATGCTGGCAGCCGCCGTTAGAACCAAAATGCATGCCCGTTTTTTAAGATAATATAAATTGTTCCTGGCGTGTTCAGGAAGTGCGATCACGACATTTTTATCGTCATGCGAATCTGATAGTCTGCCTGGAGCCAGTTGGGTTTTGGACTTTGTATTGTGATGGTGGAGCTGATGGGATTCGAACCCACTACCTTTTGACTGCCAGTCAAACGCTCTCCCAATTGAGCTACAGCCCCACAACGACAGGTTATCAATTTACCAAAAAGATGCGAAAAACTCAAATTGCAGCCGTACCGTTGCAGTAGCGGAGCACCTCGGCGAAGTTGTTGATCCTGGAAAGGTTGTTGGTCTCCATGAATCCGTCGTATGTAAGGTTGATCCAGGGCTTATGGTACATGGCACTGAGTTTGTCCGACATGGCTGCCACTATGCCGCCGGGCATGCAACCATGTGGCATAACCGAGATAACACCGGCGAAATGGGGGTCTTTCAGCCAGAGGATGCCGCTGCCCAGGCTGAGCACGGCTTCACTGCCGCAGCGGGGCGAGAGGCATCGTCCTGAGAGCTTGAGCAGGGTTTCGGTGGAAGGCTCCTTCTCGTCCAGCATTGCCATGCAACCGGAAGCCGCCTTCTCTTCATCGTGTTCCTGAACACACTTCTTGATATAGCTAACCAGCGCTTTTATTGGCTGCCTGTCGCGCATGGCATCCTCAAGATTACGGTAAGAGGTGTATTTAAGCCACTCGCCCACTGGAGATACGACGACCTCCAGCCCGGCGTTTTCACATTCCCTGACCAGGTTGCAGTTGCTGAAATCGTGGGAACGGAGAAATATCTCGCCGTTGATGCCCACGAGCGGGCGTCGCGGCAAATCCTGATCGATTAGTTTACCGAAGTCAGAGGCAGCTTGCCGCAGGATGCTGTTGAGTTCGGCTTTCCTGCTGAGCATTTTGCCGATCCTGGCTATATAATCTGTGAACAGGCTGTCTGTCGCGCCGTGTTCTTTCTCATAGGGCCGTGTGCGCCAGAGAAGCTTTTGCAGGTAATCGGTAGCCACAATGCATCCCCAGAGCAGGCGTTCAAACCCCTTCCCGATGTTAAGGTCGCGATAGGCCGTGTTGGAGACACTTGTGCAGATAGGCAGGTCAATTCCCAGCTCCTGGAGCACGCGCTGTTGCTCTATGGAGTATTTGCCCAGCCGGCAGGGGCCGTAGGAGCCGGCCATGAAGGCTTGTTTATTCCCCTTATAGTCACCGTTGTCATGGCAATATTTGATGAAG
>DFZI01000026.1 GCA_002383665.1 Dehalococcoidia bacterium UBA4060 | reverse complement strand
CCGAGCGTCTAAGGCACCGGATCATAACCACAGGGTGTCCAGGGATTACAACGGCAAATCCTGCGAAACGCCATCCATCCACCTTTCCAGAGCCCATACTTTTCAATTGCCTCATAGCCATACTGCGAGCAGGTGGGAGTAAATCGACAGGCAGGCGGGGTAACCTGCGAAATAGTCCTCTGGTAGAGCCTAATTAATTTCAGAGCCTGTTTTTTGAGCATCTTTATCCATTATACCTGCACGATGCAGCAATTTTGTTATTGTACTGCCAAGTTCATCATAATCAAGCCCGGCAATGCTACGCCTTGCAATAAAAACAATGTCCCACCCTCCCTGTAAATCCAGTTTCCGAACATTCTCCTTAAGTAGCCTTTTGACACGGTTGCGCACAGTAGCCTTACCAATGCCTTTGCTAATAGAATAGCCACACCTCGTAGCGGAGAGATTATTAGGCATTGCTTTAACTACCAGCGCTTTATCGGCAAAAGCCTTACCTGAACTATAAACTGTTAAGTATTGAACTCTCCTGGTTAAAGCCAATCGCTTGGCCATTTTATTTCTTATACCGGAGTCAGTTTCCAGCGGCCTCTGGCATGTCTGGCCTTTAGCACATCACGTCCCCCACGCGTAGATCTGCGTGCACGAAAACCATGTTTCCTTATTCTGCCTAATTTTTTCGGTTGATATGTCCTCTTGGGCAATTCAGCTACTCCAATTAATATTATGCTTTTTTATCGCCGCTGATGTTATAAACGTGGTTGGGCGAAGCTGGCAACAGAGATAGATAACGCGAGCGCTTAATGGCCCGCGACAAGCTGCGCTGGTGCTTGGCACAAACTCCTGTACGTCTGCGAGGGACGATCTTACCACGGTCTGATACAAATCTCTGCATAAGTGCTATATTCTTATAATCTATGGCCGTTTTATCGGCGCAGAAGATGCAAACCTTGGGTTTAACGACTAACTTGCGCCCTCTCTCTCTTTTTTGAGTGGGATTGGTTTCCATCAGTTTATTTAAAATCCTCCTTCAACAATTAAATGCTAAAAAGGCATATCCTCAGGTTCGATATCCCCTTCACCTGCATTTATTCCTTCAGGCGGTAAAGCGCCTGTTCCCACCTTATCCAGGAACAGCACCTTCTCCGCATTTACATCAAGGCTGAATCGCTTCTGGCCATCTTTGCCGTCATAAGAGCGTGTGCGCAGACTTCCTTCCACATAAATCAGCTTCCCCTTGGTTAAAAACTGATTACAAGTTTCTGCCAGCTTCCTCCAGGCGCTCACCCGAAACCATTCGGTTTCCTCCTTAAATGAGCCATCCGGCTGACGTATATTGCGGTTAGCCGCTACGCTGAAACTGGTCACCGCTGTCCCATCGGGTGTAAACCGCATCTCGGGATCACCTCCGACCCTTCCGATTATTAATATTTTAATTAAACTCGCCATCTGCCACTCCACTAATTAGCTGTTTTCACGAACGGCCAGATACCGTAATATATTTTCTGTAAGCTTTAGGCTGGTATCCAACTCTTTCAAGGCTGACGGTTTCATCTGCACCTTTTTTAATACGTAATTACCTTCTGCCTGTCGTTTGATAGGGTAGGCAAGCTTCCGCTTGCCCCAGGTATTAGTCTCACTTACCATACCACCAAGCTTGGTGATCTGGTCATTTACCTTATCCAGGAGCCTGGCCGAATCATCTTCTGTCAGCTCTGCATTTAAAATGAAAACCAGTTCATAACTGGGCACAATAACTCCTCCAGACTGCGAAATTTGATTGATTATATCACACCTCGTAATTTATCAACAACGTCTACTGGTCTTAAGCTGCTACTTTGCATTTTCTCTGTAGGTGTCATATAGTTTTTAGGTCACTGAAGGAAGTTCCACATGGAAATCAGCATTATCGGTCTGCCCGGCACTGGTAAAACAACTATCTTTAATGCCTTAACCAGGTGCTCTGCAGAGACCAAACAGCACCCGGCCGGTGGCCTTGTCACTAACCCTGCTGTAGCCAAAGTTCCAGACGAAAGGGTCAACACGCTCAGTAGCATTTTCCATCCCAGGAAGACTACCCCTGCCGAGATTAAATATATTGATATCGGTGGCCTCGGCAAGGGCTTTGGAAAGGAGCAGGGAGTAAGCGGGCAGTTCCTCAACATACTCAGCACTGCCGATGCTATTCTTCAGGTTGTACGTGCTTTCGAAGATGAAAATATCCCACATGTCGATGGCAAGATTGACCCTTTGCGAGATATCGAGACCATGGACATGGAGCTGATCTTCTCCGATCTGTCAATCGTGGAAAAAAGGCTGAGCCGGCTGGAATCTTCACTAAAAGGTGGCAAAGGTACAGAACGTGATGCCGCCCTCAAAGAACAGGAATTGCTTAACCGCATCAAAGCCTCACTGGAAAAAAATATACCTATCAGGCTACAAAAGCTGACAGAAGATGAATTACGTTCACTAAGCAACTACCAGTTTTTAACAGCAAAGCCAATGCTGGTAGTGATCAACATAGGTGAGAAACAGCTCGACAGCTTCAGCAAGGCGCTGGAAGAGATTAAACAAAGGTATTCACAGCCTCAGGTAGAGCTGATCTCCATGTGCGGCAAGCTCGAAATGGAGCTTGTACAACTTAGCGATGCAGAAGCAGAAGAGTTCCGCAAGGATATTGGCTTGAAAGAGACCGCCTTTGACTCTGTAATCAAACATTCCTATGCTTTGCTCGGGCTGATATCTTTTTTCACGGTGGGCGAAGATGAAGTCAAGGCCTGGACCATCCACAAGGACACCCCTGCCATTAAAGCAGCCGGCAAAATACACTCTGACATTGAGAAGGGTTTTATCAGGGCCGAGGTCATCAGCTATGATGACTTTATCAAGAGTGGAAATATGGCTGAAGCACGCAGACACGGTTTATTGAGGCTGGAGGGGAAAACGTATGTAGTTCAGGACGGTGATATAGTCCATTTCCTGTTTAACGTCTGATATCTGCCTGACTCAGTCTGCACAGATGATATTAAGTACAACTACGACTTCACCACGCAAATGACCTGATGATATAATAGGCAACTTTGGCAGGCATATTTCACTCATAAGGAGCATTCATGAAAAAAGATGTTAAAGTGATTGCATGGTTTGAAGAGATAACAAAGAACGACCTTAACATAGCCGGTGGCAAAGGTGCCAACCTAGGTGAGATGGTTCATGCCGGGATACCTGTTCCCCCCGGTTTCGTAGTCACCGCTACAGCCTATTTCGACTTCCTCAAGGAAACCAAGATCGTGGAAGAGATACAGGCCATGTTGACAGGGCTCGATACCAACGATAGTAAACATTTACAGAACATCTCAGCAAAAATTAAGGAAAAGATATCCGCCGTGGATATGCCTCCTTATATGATAAGCGAGATCAAGCAGGCTTATCGTAAAATGGGCGGGGGCCTGGTCGCCGTACGCTCCTCAGCAACGGCAGAGGACCTGCCCGACGCATCGTTCGCCGGCCAGCAGAGAACATTCCTCAATATCCAGGGAGAGGACTCCGTGGTAAGTGCCGTGCAAAAATGCTGGGCATCGCTATTCGAACCCAGAGCTATTTTTTACAGGAACGAGCAAGGATATGATCATTTTAAGGTCGGTATCGCCGTTCCCGTGCAACGCATGGTTCAATCCGAAGCTGCTGGAGTCATGTTCACCATAGAGCCGTTGAATAACGATCACGGTAAAATATTAATTGAGGGCATCTTCGGCCTGGGTGAAGCGATCGTTTCAGGCGATCTCACGCCAGATCAGTATACCGTCGATAAACAATACCTGACCATTATGGATAAGAAAATCGTCAAGCAGGAATGGCAGCTTGCTCTCAATCGGAAAGCCAAACCAGAGGACCTTGAGACCAATATCAAGATGCCTGTACCAGCCGATAAACAGCAGGCGCAAAAAATATCCGATGAAGACATCATTCACCTGGCCAAAATCGGCAAGCTGCTGGAGGGGCATTATAAAACGCCGCAGGATATCGAATGGGCTAAAGAAGGCGAAAGCCTCTATATTGTACAGACACGGCCGGTTACAACTATCAACAAACATACAAAAGTGACCACTGTAGATTCCTCAGCCAAAATGTTGCTGGAAGGCGTAGCAGCCAGCCCCGGCGCTGCCAGCGGCACCGTTAAGATAATCCCTGACCCTTCTCACATCGATAAGATCATGCCAGGTGATATCCTGGTAGCTGAGATGACCACACCTGATTTCGTACCTGCCATGAAACGCGCCGTAGCTATCATCACCAATCGCGGTGGCAGGACTGCCCACGCTGCCATTGTCAGTCGTGAACTTGGTATACCCTGTGTGGTTGGCACAGAAACTGCGACGAAATCGCTCAAGGACGGCCAGGAAGTCACAGTTGATGGCTCCGCAGGAAAGGTTTATGAAGGGAGAATTGATATACTGGAGAACAAGGTCAAACCTGTGACTGTCGTCCACCAGCATATCAAGACCAAGACTAAACTTTACGTTTTGCTGGCCGAACCTGAGATGGCAGAACAGGTGGCAGCTCGCGATGTAGACGGGGTAGGCCTGCTCAGGGCTGAATTCATTATGGCACGTATGCCCGGCCACCCACGCTATATGTTGCACGAAGGCAAATCACAGCAGTACGTAGATATCCTGAGCAAGAATATCACCACCTTCACCAAAGCCTTTTACCCCAGGCCTGTTGTCTACCGTACCACAGACTTTAAGACCAACGAATACCGTAACCTGCGGGGCGGCGACAGGTACGAAGAGCAGGAAGAGAATCCTATGATAGGATACCGTGGCTGCTCGCGCTATATGCGTGAAATCGAGGTATTCCGCATGGAGATTGACGCCATTAAGAAAGTATGTGAGTCATACGACAACCTCTACGTTATGCTGCCCTTCGTACGATTTGTTTCCGACATTCAGCAGCTAAAAGGCATATTTGTGTCAGAGGGCCTTTTCAAGTTTCCCAAGTTCAAGCTATGGATGATGGTCGAGGTACCGTCCAATATCATACTAATCGATAAATTTATTGATGCAGGCATCGACGGCATCTCGATCGGATCAAATGACCTGACTCAGTTAATATTAGGCATCGACCGCGACAACTACAAGCTGGCCAAGCAGTTTGATGAGCGTAATGAAGCAGTCATGATCGCGATTGAAAAGGCTGTTAAAACAGCCGTTAAAAAAGGTATAACCTCATCAATATGTGGGCAGGCTCCTTCGGTTTACCCAGAGATAACCGAGAAGCTGGTCGGCTGGGGCATAACTTCCATTTCGGTCACACCGGATATGATAGACGAGACCAGACAGATCATCGCCGGCGCCGAAAAAAAATTGGCGGGCAAGCGCTAATTTTGTAATATTACATTACAGAACATTTTCTTATGGCTGAATTAAATGTCCGTCAGCGACTGGAAGAGGCTGAAGGGCGACTTTATCCGTGGGCAGCACGCAGTGCCAGCAGCCGTGGTCGATTAGTAGCCGAAGAGCACTGCCCGTTGAGGACTGATTTCCAGCGGGACCGCGATCGTATAATTTTCTCCAGTGCATTCCGCCGACTTAAACATAAGACACAGGTCTTTATCGCTCCTCTGGGAGATCATTATGTAACACGGTTGACACATACGATTGAAGTTTCACAGATCGGCCGCACCATCTCTCGCGCACTCAACCTTAATGAGGATCTGACCGAGGCAATTGCACTTGGCCACGATCTGGGACATACACCCTTCGGCCACATGGGTGAGATGACCCTCAATGAATTGCTGCCGGACGGGTTCAGACATTACCAGCAAAGTCTGAGAGTGGTAGACTTTATAGAAAATAAAGGTAGAGGGCTTAATCTCACCTGGGAAGTACGCGATGGCATTCTGAACCATTCTAAGGGTGATCTGGATATTCTGGAGGATGGGTGGAATAATGTCTCTACTGTAGAGGGACAGGTTGTCAAGATGGCTGATTTGGTAGCCTATATTAACCATGATATCGAGGACTCAATACGCGCAGGCGTCATTTCCCAATCTGACCTGCCGGCTTCAACCATGAAGATGTTAGGCAAGACCAATTCACAGCGCATCAATACACTGGTTACCGATATTGTTTTAAACTCGGCCGCCGCCATGGAGAAGGCTGAGAAGGACCAGCCGCTTATTGTGATGAGCAATGCAATATTGGAAGCGGCCAATGAACTGAGGGAATTCCTCTTTGAACGAGTCTACCGACCCAGCCTTAAAACCGAGGAGGTCGCCAGAGCACGTGACATCATCCTGCTCGCCTTTAACTATTTCATGCATCACCCTGAGGAAATGCCAGCTGAATTTAATTTAAGAAATGAGGCAGTTGAAAGGCGTGTGGCCGATTACATTGCAGGCATGACAGACTCTTATGCCACGCTCATTGTCAGACGATTAAACGATGTAAAGATACTTTGAACCGGCAGAAACAATCAAACCCATGAATATAGTAGACGAGATAAAACAGAAGCTGGATATTACGGAAGTGATCGGACAGTATACCAAGCTGCAAAAGTCCGGACGCAATTTTAAAGCCATCTGTCCTTTCCATTCCGAGAAAACACCTTCGTTTTTCGTTTTCCCCGATAAGCAGAGCTGGCATTGTTTTGGTGCTTGTGGCACGGGCGGTGACATCTTCACCTTCATCATGAAAAAGGAAGGCCTCGACTTCGGCCAGGCTTTGCAGTTACTGGCCGAAAGGGCCAATGTCCGGCTTGAATATAAGTCGGCACAAAGTACCCATGACGAACAGATCCGGCACGACCGGTTGTATAAATTAAACGAGGTGGCTGCAGAATACTTCCACTATCACCTGCTGCATTCACCAGAAGCCGAAGCTGCCAAGGCTTATGCCCTGAAAAGAGGCCTCTCGGAACAGGTAATCACCGATTTCCAATTGGGTTACGCCTTAAATAAATGGGATGGGCTGATCAGCTATCTGCTAAAGTCTGAATATAGCGAAGAGGATATGCTGGCTGTCGGACTGATCATCCCGCGTGAGAATAGTGGTTATTACGACAGGTTCCGTAACAGGCTAATCTTCCCCATCAAAGATACAAGGGGACACACGATCGGTTTCGGCGGACGGGCACTGGACGATTCACTTCCCAAGTACCTGAATTCGCCGCAGACAGTGCTGTTTGATAAGAGTAATGTTTTATACGGCATTGAGAGGGCGCAACCTGCCATAAGGATGAAGGATTCGGTCGTCATCGTAGAAGGCTACATGGATACCATTGCCGCCCATCAGTTCGGGTTTGAGAACACTGTGGCATCCCTGGGAACAGCGCTGACAGGAAAGCAGATATCGACTCTGCGACGCCTATCGAAGAACATAGTCGTAGCACTGGATGCCGATACCGCTGGGCTGGAGGCAACTGCACGCAGCATAGTCACTATAGATGAGCAAATACCTAAAGAACACTGGATGCCCTGGCTCGAATCCCGGACATATGAAGAGCTGGTCAAGTACGAGGTACAGGTTGTGGAAATAACTGGCGGTAAAGATCCTGATGAGATAATCAGGCAGTCGCCTAAAAAATGGGAGCAATTACTTAGAGAATCCCAGCCAATTATTGATTTTACATTAAAAAAGGAAATTGCTAACATTACCCAGGATAATATCAAAGACAGATCAGCAGTAGTGTCAAAATTTCTGCCGATTCTGTTGCAAATCGATGACCAGGTGCGCAGAGCCCACTATGTTCAAAAGCTATCAGCATTGCTAAAATTGGATGAAAGATTTGTGCGTGATGCCATGTTTTCACTGCAGGCACAGACCAAAAAACAGGATCATTTACGCAGCAGTAAAATAGCTAATAATGTCACGGAAGGATCGGATATCTCCAGACCTATCGAAGAGTATTGTCTGGCGCTTCTCCTTCATTTTCCGGACCTGCAGGAGGCTGATACGAATTTATCCGCCGATTATTTTGAACATTCTGAAAATAAAGATATATTATTAAAATGGTTGAGTAACCATGATACACAATGGATCAGAGACAATATCGACCCTGCCATGCACGAGTATTTTGAATATCTGTGTTCGTTCCATAATCAGTTCCCTCCTTCTCTCGCACAAAATAAACAAGAGCGTCAAATAGCCTTGAACGACAGCATCAACCGGCTGCAGGAAATGCACATCAGAAATCTTGAGCTAAAAAAGAAATCTATGCTCGATGAGGATAAAGACTCTGCTGACACGGAACAGCAATTGAGAATACTTATTGAACAGGGTATTAATGAAAGTCAGCAATTGAAAGATATTTTTTATAAACGGGGCCGGTTTTTTAGCCGCACAAAGAGAGTCTGAATGGCAAAATTACCTAAACCAGAAAAAGCAAAGGGGGCAATCAAGGATACCGGCACTGCTGTCCTATCCGAGCTAAAATCCGCTTCAAAAGCAAAATCTGTGGTTAAGACAGCAGACAAGTCAAAAGGAGCTACCCTAAAGAACTCAAAGAAGACAAAGCCTGTTAAATTACCATCCAAGACGGTGAATAAGTCTTCCCGTGTTAGATCCTCTGAGAAAATAGCTACTAAAATTGGGCCTGCAACCCCAGCGAAGACCGCCAAGAAATCCGACCTAACCAAGACCGCCGAAAAGACAAAGACCGAAGTTACCGTTAAAGTCCCACAGCCATTTACAAAATCTAACATCGAAGATTCCCCGATTGCTGGAGATATAAATGATACTTTCGAGATAAGACAGGATCACTGGGATCAGCTCGAAACGGCCCCGACCACACCTGATGACAAGGATATTATTTTCGCGGATATTGAAGGCCCGTTGGAGTTCAGTGAAGAGGAATGGCTGGAAAAACCGGATTCAGAAGAGAAGCCGCTGGCGAAAATCGAGGCTGAGATAAGTGAGCATGAGGCCATCGACGATCCGGTCAGGATGTACCTGCACGAAATCGGTAAATACCCTTTGCTCAACGCCAAATTAGAAAGAGAGCTTGCGAGCAAGATTGAACCTTATAAATATATCGAAAATATAAAGGACACGTTTAAGAATAACTACAACAGGTATCCCACCACAACAGATTATGTCCTCCAGGTCCTGAGGAACTTGTCGGATTGCGATGTTGTGATCGACAAACTCGCAGAGCAATTGAATGCAGGCAAGAAAATGGGCTTCAAAGAGAAACTGCTTAACCAGAAGCTTCACCAGGCAATTGATGAATTCATCAATCCTGAATCCATTACTAAATTAGCCAAGGAACTTAACTTGGAACCTGCCGAAGTTGAAAAACGTTTGGTGGATTATTCCATATACGTCCGGATAATCAATCCTGAAATATTCTCCATTATTGACGCCAACTCAACGTGGGAAAAGGTCAAGCAAATGATTGGCAAGAACGGAGATTCCAAACTGATGGGAAAAATAGAAGGACATTGTACTCCTTTTAAGTATAAATTTGAGTTAATAGACAGGGAAGGCAAAGAGGCAAGCAAGCAACTGACAGTTTCCAACTTGCGCCTGGTTGTGAGCGTAGCCAAGAAATACGTTGGGCATGGCATGCCTTTGCTGGACCTGATTCAAGAAGGAAATATAGGACTTGTACGCGCAGTCGAGAAATTTGAATACCGCAAAGGTTACAAGTTCAGTACATATGCCACGTGGTGGATTCGGCAGGCCATTACTCGTGCAATTGCCGATCAGGCCAGGACCATTCGTATACCTGTGCACATGGTTGAAACAATCAATAGGCTATTGAAAGTCAACCGCAAGCTCTCTCAGGAGTTCGGGCGCGAGCCGAGTTGCGAGGAGATCGGGCTGGGCATGGAGATCTCAACCGATAAGGTACGGGAAATCATGAAATTATCGCAGGTTCCCATCTCATTAGAGATGCCCATCGGGGAAGAGGAAGACAGCCATTTGGGCGACTTTATAGAGGACAGGTCAAACCTGCCACCTGCTGATGCAGCCTCGCGCGAATTGCTCAAAGCACAGCTCGACAAGGTGCTGGGTGAGCTAACCGATCGTGAGCGGAAAGTATTGCTCCTCAGGTTCGGCCTTGAAGACGGACGAGCCCGGACGTTGGAAGAAGTTGGCAAGGAATTCAACGTAACCCGCGAACGTATCAGGCAAATCGAGGCCAAGGCACTTCGTAAATTGCGCCACCCCAGCCGAAGCCGCAAGCTTAAAGACTATCTAGAATAGTCTTATACTACAGGAGGATATTTAATTAATGAGAATCCTTCAGGGGTTTTTAATGTTCATGGGTGTGCTGGCAGTACTGGCCATGATCGCCCTGGTTACCGGCTATGTCCTTTCTCTTTTAACACCTGACATCAAGAGCAGCCTCAGGCCAGTAGTCCTTTCTTCCGAAGCTGTTGACAGTTTCAACAAGAAGATGGCTGACCTCACGACACAAATGAGTGCGGCAGGAACAGGAGATATCTCATTAACACTAACAGAGGAAGAGATCAATTCAACGATAGTCATGGCACTGGCTGAAGGCTCGATACCGGCCAAGGAAATCCTCATCAATTTTAACGATGGCTACCTTGTGCTCTACAGCGCTTGGAATTTTACGATGTTTCCTGTTAAAACCGGCCTAATAGGTTCATTCGACGTAGAGGACAAAAAGCCCAAATTCCTTTTAACCCAGGTTTTTGTCGGGAAACTTCCACTGCCATCCGGCTTTAATAGCGGCGCTCAGGATATCACAAACATAATTATCCGGCTTAATCCGATGATCTATAATCCACGGATAAACTATAAAGAGATCACTATTTCGGAAGGTAAAGTCAATCTGGCCGGCTCCGTTGACCGCTTGAGCACCTCCCCCGGCACATCAACGTCCAAGTAGATTAGGCAGATTGCGAGGCATCTTCCCTTTAGCAATCATTTTGCTCATCTTTTGAATGTCATAGAACTGGTTGAGCAACTGGTTGATGTCACCGGGAGTCGTGCCGCTCCCCTTGGCTATCCTGCGTTTACGACTACCATTGATTATCCCCGGGTTCTGCCTTTCCTCCTTGGTCATGGAAAGGATAATAGCCTCTATTTTCTTCGTCCTGTCCAGGCTTTCCTTATCTGATATCCCCTTATTCAACCTGGAAAAGCCCGGCACCATTTCCATAATCTGGGTGAAACTGCCCATTTTCTTAATCTGGCGTATCTGTTCCAAAAGGTCATTAAGATCAAGCTCTGATTTCTTAAGCTTGGACTCAAGCTGTTGCATCTTTTGCTTATCGAAAGTCTTCTCGGCTTTTTCAATCAGCGTCAGCACATCGCCCATACCCAGTATGCGGGAGGCCAGCCTGTCAGGATAAAAAACCTCAAGAGAGTTCGCCTTCTCACCCACACCCAAGAACTTGATCGGCACGCCTGTAATGAACTTGATGGATAAAGCGGCACCACCCCGTGCGTCTCCATCCATCTTCGTCAATATCAGACCGGTCAATCCCAGCTTCCGGTTGAATTCTTCTGCGATATTAACCGCATCCTGCCCGGTCATGGCATCGGCAACCAGAAGGATCTCTGACGGTGCGACTGCCTCCTTTATCTCAACAAGCTCCATCATCAACGCGTCATCAATATGCAGGCGACCCTGTGTATCGATGATAACCCATGTCGCAGCCATCTCTTCTGCTTTCCTGATCGCATTCTGGCTGATCTGTACCGGGTCTGATTTGACATCCTCAGCATAAACAGGTATGTCAAGCTGCCTGCCCAGCACTTGCAGCTGCTCAATAGCTGCTGGGCGCCTGGTATCGGCTGCCACCAACAATATCCTGTAATTTGATTGTTTCAAATGGAGCGCCAGTTTGGAAGCAGTTGTAGTCTTGCCCGAACCCTGCAGACCAACCAGCATAATAACGGTAGGGGGTTGGGCGGCTGACTTTAGCTTTGCTACTTCGACACCAAGTATCTTGATTAGCTCGTCATTAACAATCTTGATGATCTGTTGCCCCGGAGTTAGACTTTCCAGCACACTGGCAGCGAGAGCTTTTTCCCGCACTACCGCAAGAAAGCTCTTAACAACTTTAAAATTCACATCAGCTTCCAACAGAGCCACGCGTATCTGTCTTAAAGCTTCATCAACATCTTTTTCACTTAGCCTGCCTTTATTGCTCAGGCCACTGAATATCTTACCCAGCTTTTCCGTAAGAACTTCAAACATGGCATTACCCTAATAACAATTGGAATTCAACCATATGGTAAAATACAAAAAGAGTGATCAGTTTATATCTTCTGTCTTACTTTTGGCAAACAATTTATAATTTATATTAAGAATATCATATTTTTAAGTTGTAGGCCTTGGCGCTGACTCACTAAATCACTATTGGAGAGGTGTTTGATTCCTTGATACCATCCACTCTAAAAATGCGTAATTTTATGTGCTACAGGGATGCCGCACCTGAATTAAATTTCGACGGCATCCATATCGCCTGTCTGTGCGGCGCCAACGGAAGTGGCAAATCCACGGTCTTCGATGCCATTACCTGGGCACTATGGGGCAAAACTTCCCGTGGCAGGAATGAGGATATCGTCAGCACTGGGCAAGACGAGATGGAGGTAGAGTTTGAATTTTACGAAGGCACCGGCCACTATCGTATTATACGTAAATATACACGCTCAACAGGAACAAAATCCGGACAGGTCATGCTTGATTTACAGGCGGCAGATGATGGCAGGTATCATTCCATAGCGGAACATACTATTAAAGACACCCAAGAAAAGATAATAAGGCTTTTGCACCTTGATTACCAGACCTTCACCAACAGCGCATTGTTGCTACAGGGGAAAGCCAACGAATTCAGCATCAAGATCCCCTCAGAACGAAAAGACATATTGGCCAGGATATTGGATCTGTCTTTCTATGATGATCTTGAAGAGGACGCCAAGGCAGAGGCTGAGAAAAATAGAAATGAATATTTAAGAATCGAGAGTTATATCTCAGCTATTGATCAGCGCATAAGCCAAAGACCAAATCTTGAGGAAGCCTTGAAAACAGTCCTGGGCGACCAGGAAGCCATCGGAAAAAGCAGAAGAACCATTGACAATGAACTGCAGGGCCTGCGTAAGAGAAGAGAAATGCTGGAGGCCAGGGATGAGCATTTGAAGCTTCTGCAAGGCCAGCTTGAGAGCAGAAATAATGATATCCAACGTATCCAGGAAAAGCTTGCTGCAGCATTAAAAAACCTTGACCGTTTCAACAAAGTAATCACAGATCGGGAAGACATAGAAAGGGGATACGCAACATATAAGCAACTAACTACCATCGACGAGGAATATAACAAAAAACTAAGCGAGTTCCTTGCATTAACGAAGCAAAAAAACCGCCTTGAGTCAACGATCAGCTCTATCAGAAATGAAATAGATAGCGAACGCAAATTACTGTCAGTGTCCATCAATGAGCTGGAAAAACGACTTGCCCAGTTACCTTCACTGCAAAATAAAAAGGAAGAGATCAACAGGCAGCAGTCCGAGCTCGAAAAGATTGAAGCATCTATTATCGATGGGCAAAATATGATAAAAGAGACCACAGCATCTATAAGTTCAATTTCTACTCGCAACTCCCAGGTTCTGGACAGTATAGAAGATGTAAGAAACAAAATAGCCATGATTTCCCAGACAGAGGCGGTTTGTCCGTTGTGTGAGCGCGAGCTTGGCCCCGATGAGCACAGGCGCATCAGACAAAAGCTGGAGCAGGAACTGCAAGAATATATGTTTGCTTCACAGGAAAACATCCAGAAAATATCTCAGCATAAAGCCATGCTGGGTAAACTGGAAAGAGAAGCCCGTGAAAAGGAAAACACCTATAAATCCCAGCGGGATAAGATCAGACAGGAAGCAGCACTGGTCAATAAGGCTATCGATGAGATTAAAAAGGCAGAGGCTGAACTGGCTGAGAAGAAACCCAGGCTGGAACAGTTCAATCTGTGCCTGACAAACAGGACCTATGCCGAGACAGAATTTAATGAATTGTCGGTAGTTGAGCAGAAACTCAGAGAGTTGAATTATGAACAAAGCAAGCATGATGATATACGCCGTGAAAAAAGTGCTGTGGCTAAATACGAAGAACTTAATAAAGGGCTCAATGAGGCACTTCTGCGCATTGAATCAGAAGAGAAAACAGCCATCGACAGCCATGCATCTCTGGAGCGTCTGCAGTCAGAAATTTCAGATCTGGGCAGGCAGCAAGATTCCCTCATGCAGGAGCTGTCGGAATTACCGGGTATCATCGATAAACTTGAGATAGTCGAAAGGCAATATAATTCAATCCTTGCTCTGGATACGGCCAAGCATGAGGAGGCTGCTCAATTGAGGGAAAACATCAGGCAGATAGATATTCTTGTTGAAGAGACAAAGAAGAAAACCGCAGAATTAGACAAATTTAAAAAGTCGGAAAGCATCTATACAGAGCTGGCCAGACATTTCAGCAAAAGAGGAATCCAGGCAGTGATCATCGCGGAATCCTTGCCTGAGATCAGCACCGAGGCAAATGACCTGTTGGGCAGGATGACAGACAACCGTATGTCTATCACACTCGAATCACAGAAGGAAACCCGTAAAGGGGAAACGGTAGAGACATTGGACATTAAAGTGGCCGATGAACTGGGCACACGCAGCTATGAAATGTACAGCGGCGGGGAAGCCTTTCGTATTGACCTTGCCCTGCGCATCGCTATTTCACGTCTGCTGGTGCGAAGGGCAGGTGCTTCTCTGCCCATACTCATCATAGATGAAGGGTTTGGTACACAGGACAGCTCCGGGCTGGAAAAGCTGATAGAGGCCATCAACTACATTCAAGATGATTTTGAGAAGATATTCATTATTACTCATTTAGAGGACCTGCGGGATAAATTCCCCGTTATCATCAACGTCACTAAGACCGCAGAAGGCTCTACTATCTCTCTCAGCCAGTGATGGATTTTACCCATAGCCTGCTTCTCTTGACAGCCATAATATAGGGCGCTATTCTAAATGCATTTAAGCCAATGCACTCTGAACGGCGGAGCAGCTAATGTCAGAAAAGTATGAAATAAACGCTCTTGAAAAGGAAGAGTCCTGGAGATTATTCCGCTATATAGGCGAGCTTGTTGAGGGTTTTGATAAGCTGACTGGCATACAACCCGCGGTTACCATATACGGCTCAGCGGTGGCTACAGCAGATCAACCCGATTACCAGAATGCCAGGAAAATTGCCTACATGCTGGGGCAGCAGGGTTTTAATATCATTACAGGTGGCGGTCCGGGAATGATGGAGGCGGCCAACCTGGGAGCAAGCGAGGCAGGAGTTAAGTCAGCAGGGCTAAATATCGAATTACCCAATGAACAGAAAGGCAACGTTTATTCTAATCTTAATATAACTTTTAATCACTTCTTTGTACGCAAGATCATGCTGGTAAAATATGCGACCGCATTCGTGATCATGCCTGGCGGACTGGGAACGTTGGATGAGTTAACTGAGGTGCTTGTACTGATCCAGACCCATAAAATCAAACCTTTTCCCGTCATCCTGTTTAACTCCGCATTCTGGCACGGTTTACTGGAGTGGCTGCAGACTCAGGTATTGCAGACAGGCTACATATCAAATGAGGATATGAACCTGCTCCGGCTTTCCGACCAGCCGGCAGACGTCGCAAATATCGTCAGTAGCTGGTATCTAAAACAGGTGATAGTCGGGAGAAGGGCTATTGATTAAACTGTCTTTTCACGGTGCCGTCAGAAACGTCACCGGCTCCCGTCACCTCCTCAATATAAACGGATTCCGCATCTTGCTGGATTGCGGCATGTTCCAGGGTCGCAGAGCAGAGACCTATCAGCGTAACCTCAATTTCGACTTCGACCCGAGATCTCTGGATGATGTGATTATATCTCATGCCCACATTGACCATCTCGGTAATTTGCCCAACCTGGTCAAGCAGGGATTTAACGGCGATGTATACTGCACCTCGGCAACCGTGGACCTCGCCAATATTATGCTAACCGATTCTGCCAATATACAGGAAGGGGATATCGAGTTCGTCAATAAAATAAGGAAAAAACAAAATCTGCCACCTTCAGCGCCACTTTACAGAGTTAATGATGTACCTGCTACATTACGCCTGCTCCGTGGCAGTTCTTACGAGCATCCTTTCAAAATCATCCCTGATATCCAGGCCATCTTTCATGATGCCGGGCATATTCTGGGATCTGCCATCACGGTAATCAATATCAACGACAATGGGCGTCAGGTTTCTGTCTGCTTTACGGGTGACCTGGGACGCTACCATATGCCTATCATACGCNNGGTAATCGATTACACTCAGATATCACGAAAGTTGAGGAAAAACTGGGCCTGGTAATTAACGCTACCGTTTCACGGGGAGGTAAACTGATTGTGCCTTCCTTTGCACTGGAGCGGACGCAGGAGCTGATATACTGCTTGCATCAACTCAAACTGGCAAATAGGGTGCCAGATATACCAGTCTTCATCGACAGCCCTCTCGCCATCGACGCCACAGATATATTCAGGGCACACCCGGAATGCTACGATAATGAGACTGCACTGCTGCTTAGATCAACAAACGATCCATTCGGATTCCACGGTCTGCACTATACACGGAGCACTGAAGAATCAAAGAAATTAACTAATCTTAAGATGCCCGCCATGATCATTGCCGGCTCGGGCATGGCTGAGTCCGGCAGGATACTCCATCACCTGCGCAACAATATCAGTGATCCCAGGAATACCATCCTCATCGTTGGCTGGCAGGCCGAAAACACTCTCGGACGTAAAATCGCCGACAGATGGCCTGAGGTAAAGATATTCGGTGAACCTTATAAATTGCGTGCACAAGTTGAAGTATTTGATGAATTCAGCGCCCACGCCGACCGCAACGATCTGATCAAGTGGGCCAGTGAGGGCAAGGCAAGATGGCAAAAAGTTTTCATCGT
>DFZI01000101.1 GCA_002383665.1 Dehalococcoidia bacterium UBA4060 | reverse complement strand
CTGTGTGAACGGTGTGCGGTTGATAAAGTTATTAAAAGTGAGGATGAGATCATCTGCCCTACCGGCCGGGCAGGCGCCGATCATTTCCTGGGGATATCCATCTGTCAGCAGCGAGGCGAAGAGCTTCAGATCAGGATAATCACAGTCTGCGAGCAACTCTGAAACGGGAATGGAAAGCAATTCGTTCTTGGCGAGGTCGAGGACATCGACGTTATGCTGCGAATATTTTGCGATCCGTGCTCCTGTTTCCGGGCGTAGCTGGGGGTGGCTCACTGCCACTATCCGTGTATAATCACCCCCCACACGGTTTACCGCGTGTGTGCCCAGTCCAAATACCAGGCGTATCATGCCTTTGTTGGGGTCTATGCGGCTGGACCAGGCGTAGAGATTGTGCGAGAAGGCTACGCCGGCCAAAGGTGGAAAGAAGTATTGTTTGTACGGTATGCCGGAGACCCGTTGCACAAGTATGGCCATCTGCTCATCGTTTTCCCCCAGTCCCTGCTTATGCCTGTAGGAGAGTGCATCGGGATTGATGGCGCTGGCATAGACCAGCTTGACCGCGTTGAGGAAAGAGTTCATGCGCTCCTCGTAATTGCCCTGGTTAGCACAGAACTCGCTGCGGTATTTGCCGGCGAAGGCATTGCCGAAGCGGTCTTCCAACAGACTGCTGGAACGTACTATGATGGGCGCCTGGCCGAAATAGTCCAGCATATCACGAAACTGTGACATGATTTCAGGCGGGAATTCGCCCTTTAAAAAGAGGCGCTCGACATCCTCGAACTCCTCATGTGTTATCTGTGAGTCACGTGTTAGCTGCATGCGTAGCTGGAACAGGTCATTCTTGACCAGGAAGGTGAAAAAGACGTCGGAACCAATGTAAAAAGAGTCGTGGGCCTCCATTGCCTGGATAATCTCTGGTTGATCATCGGCACTAAGCAGTATGCAGCGAGCCAGCAGCATCCCGGCTGCCTTGCCCCCGATGCGGCCTGTCCCGATCAGCCGGTTGCGTATTGCGATCAGATCATCGATGGTAAAATATTCATCTGCCAGCTTGTTGAACGAGGGGTGGTCGCCGATCATCATGCGTATCAGCTCGTGCTTGAGCAAGACGGCTTCCGGTGTATTATCGGCCGGCTTCCCGGATGTTCTTCTATATGTGAGTAGTTTGTCATAAACTACTTCCCAGGGTGCACCCGAAGTGATTGAAGTACCCAGCGGCTGCTTAAGTGCGGTAGAGGACACAGCCGCCGCCTCACCGCTGATGGAAACAGGCAGCCACCCGCTTTCCAGTACCTGGTGGGGTAAAAACATTCGGGAGGAATAGCGGTTCCATACTTTGATGGGATGTATATATGTAGAATCCTTCGCATGGTAAACGTCGATAAGTATCTGGGTTGTGTCACGGATGCGCGCCACTGCTGTATGAAGGTGCTTGCCGCGTGTTAGAGCGAAATAGGCGACCGGACCAACCTCGAATATGTAAGGACAGGTGACCATGAAAAAGTTGGCCAGCAGCTCGTCAGTAGCCCATGTGGTTACCAGGGAAGACAGATTGTCGAAGATGAGATGGGCCTCCCTGGGACAATTCCGAATAATGTTATGGACTTCCCCGGCGAAATAGTCGAAGCCAGGTGCCGGGTCTATGTGAACGATATCGATGCCGGTTTGGGGCCCAAGTATTGGAGGGTGTGGAGCAAACCTGAAATAAATACATGGAATCTTGCAGTTGATAGTATCCTGCGCAAAACGGTCGGCAAAGAAGGTGTAGTCTTCGATGCTGTCGACCTGCCAGACGATGTTATCACCATCACGTAAGCCTTGCAAAAGGTTATCGAGGTCGGCTATGCCACTGCTTATCACCTTTTCTGCCAAATTACACCAACCCGATCTTTACGGAAGATTCTAACATAAATCGTTGTTTTTACTGTAGCAATGGAATTTGTCTTCGTTATCCCGCTATTTTTTATTATTAACGGTTAAGTATTATACTTATATAAATCTTTCGAAGCACAGGCTTGGCACGTCTGATTGCTGGCATATGAATGTCACCGCTGTATGAAAGCACTTCGTCGTATCAACTTGAAAAGGTGTGATATCCAAAGAATAAGAAAGGAATATAGAAAAAATGATAAAAGAGATTCGCCATGACTTGTTTTGTATCGAGGTCCCGCTTCCTAAAAATCCGCTGAAGGCTGTCAATTCCTATATTATCAGAGGCCCAGATAGAAACCTGGTCATTGATACGGCCATGAACCGGGCCGAATGCAAAGAAGTACTAATGCCCGGCTTGGCAGAGCTCGGCATTGACTTACAGAAGACCGATTTTTTCATCACGCATCTGCATGCTGACCATTTCGGCCTCATCGGTGACCTTGCCACTGACGAATCGAAGTGCTATTTAGGCTGTGACGACGTTAACTATATCCAAGGCGGATCGGATTGGAATTATATGCTGCAGTCTTTCATTGACAATGGTTTTCCAACTGACTCTGTCGGGGATTCAATGTCCCGTCATCCGGGCATGCTTTATAGTTCTAACAGGATGGTGGAACTGACACCGGTGAGCGATGGCNNCTCCCGGACATGTTTGTTTGTATGATAAGAACAAGAAGATTTTTTTCTCAGGCGACCATGTACTTTTTGATATCACCCCCAATATATCAAACTGGAAGACAAAGCAGGATTCACTGGGAGATTACCTTGCCAGCCTTAAAAAGGTTAGTGCTTTGCCCGTGGAAATGGTTTTGCCCGGTCACCGCTCTGCCCGGAACAGTTTAGTTGGCCGTGTCGAGGAGCTAAAGCAACATCATCGCAACAGGCTGGAAGAGGTGATCACTGCTTTGCAGATAGGTGATAAGACTGCCTACGAAGTAGCTCCTCATATCACCTGGAAGATCGAGTTCCGTGAGTGGGAAGATTTCCCTATTGGCCAGAAGTGGTTTGCTGTAGGTGAGACCTTGGCACATCTGCAATTCCTGGAGCATAAGGGCAAGGTTAACAAGTATCACAGAGATGGCTTGATTTATTATACGCTTAACTGATAATCTCTGATATTAAAGATCAGAGAGGTGTGAATTATGATATCGATCGCAATATTAGTGGAGATTATGGGATAGTGTCATACAGGTCACGCGAAGGTGAGCTTATACCTGTCATCATCCTCATCATTATCAATGTGCTTGTTTACCTGGCAATCCATATTTTCTCGCTGACGGATGTTTCGCTTATCAGGTACCTGGCACTGGGCAGGGCAACGTTTATCAACGCGCCGTGGACAATATTCACTTATATGTTCACGCACCAGGACTTCCTGCATTTGCTCGCCAACATGGTGACGCTGTACTTTTTTGGCAGCTTCCTCAAAAATATCACTGGTGTAAAGACTTTTTTGACTGTTTATCTGGTGGGAGGGTTGGTGGCGGGCATTTTCGTCCTGCTTCTATCCTTTCCGCCCTATTATTTAACGATCGGTGCTTCTGGTGCGGTCTTTGCTCTTGGTGGCGTGCTGACCATGCTGGTGCCGAAGCTCAAGGTTTTCATATTTCCCATACCGGCACCCATGCCATTATGGGTGGCCATTGTGGTCGGTTTCCTGATCATGGCGCTCATGCCGAATGTTTCCTGGCAGGGGCACCTGGGTGGACTTCTCTTTGGCCTGGCAGCAGGCTGGTACCTGCGGCGCAGTCACCGTCGTATTATGTGAGCTTCCTATAACCATACTGAGAATTCAGAGCTGTTTTTCAGAGGTTATTATCCTGAATTCCTGATAAAAAGAGCCGTGGTTTTATTGCCAGGCGGGCAGCGTACTCCTGTCCGGCATCTGCCAGTAGGGCAACCAGGCCAGTGCTACCAGCTTCACGGTGATGTCCTTCTTCGCAGGACGTAGCGTTATTCTCTGCAATTCCTCAAGGTTGGGGTCAGTCTTGGAGGTCAGCTCATCGGTTTCGGCCTTAAATTCCTTTTCCAGCTCTTCCAGCCTCTGCTGATAGGCAGCAACGGTGTCCTGGGCGCGTTCAACATCCTGCTTTTCCTTCATGATCCTGCCGGCGCTGCGCACAGTAGTTGAAGCCCTTCCCACGGTACCGGTGCTGATCTTGCGTCCTACAAATGCTCCCAGGAGTGTAGCGCCCACATTGACCATTGTCTGCATTTGCTGCTGCTTCTGCTGATCAGCCTCCCGGTCCACCGCCTGCTGGGCTTTGCGCATCTGTTCATTGAGGGTAGCAATTCTGGACTGATATTTCTGACGGAGCTTTTCTGCCATCTCGTCACGCTGTTCCCTTACACTCTGTGATAACCTGATCCTGAAATCCCGCTCTGACTCCCCAGGCCTGGCGAACTGCTTGTAGGTCGGGCTTTTTAGGAGTTCAAATTTCTTGCTGCCGTAAAGCCATGTTATAAAATCTCTGTTCCACATGTCGTAGCTTTTGGATTTACTTGCGATTGAGGGTAACGAGCTGAATGTAGCCTGACTCTGCGGTGCTTTTTCCAGGTCGGACATGTTGAAGCTGGCATCCTGTGCATTGTCCCAGTTGACCGGCACAGGGTCGTCGGTTATCTCGGTGTAAGCGGTGACCTCTTCAGTTGTGTCGATGCCGGACTTGACATCGTTAAAACGTACCTGTGCCGATCCCAGTATGGCCGGTTTATACAGGATGTTGCACTCCGGCCGGGTGCCCCGGGTAGGCACGAAGAACTGTGGGACATCAGGAGGTAAGACCGGCTGCGATTCTGCCGGAGCTGTAGCGGACTCTGTCAGTGCTTTCTGTGCAGGTTGTGATAGTGAGGCCACTTGAGGTGTGGGAGGTCGCATAGCAGTGGTTGAGGCTGTAACCTGCGTCCTGACAGGGTCCATCAGGACCTTGATCTGGGTGCGGGTAAGAGGGCCCCTGAGATAGGACATAGCCCAGCGTGATTCGAAAATTACGGGATTGTCTTCATGGACGTTGTTCATAAGGAAGATACGGTTTCCCAGTCCAGCCAATATCTCTTCCATAGCCTGGCGGTCAAATTTTGTGCTCTGTGCTGCAGCAGCGCCTTCCAGTCCTTCCAGAAGCCGGCTCTTGTCGCGCTCGGTTTGCAGGCGTCCTATCAGCCAGGTGCCGGTGTTGGATAGGCCTTTATAATCGAGGTCGACCGGGTTTTGTGTGGCCAGCAAAATACCCAGTCCGTAGGCGCGTGCCTGTTTTAATAATGTAAGCAAAGGTTGTTTAGATGGTGGATTGGACACGGGTGGAAAGTAGCCGAAAATCTCGTCCATATAGAGCATGGCGCGCAGGCTGGTGGTGCCGGGTTGCTGACGCATCCAGGCCAGCACCTGGTTAAGCAGCAGGGATACGAAAAACATGCGCTCGGAGTCGCTCAGGTGGGCGATAGAGAAAATCGCCATGCGGGGCTTTCCGCCGGGGCCGTAAAGTATCTGCCCGATATCGAGCGCCTCCCCCTCCATCCAGGCGCTAAATCCGGGTGCAGCCAGCAGGTTGTTGAGAGCCAGTGCCAGCTCAAAGCGGTCCCTGGCGGGGAAGAAGGAATCGAGGTCCATGACGCCGATCTTGTTTACCGGAGGGTTCTGGATCTGGTTGATGAGGGCGGCCAGGTCAAGGTCCTGCCCCTGCCGCCAGGCAATATCCAGAATGGTGGAGATCAGGATATGTTCCCTGCTCTTGATGGGATCAACATCCTTGCCCAGCAGCCCCAGCAGGCTTGTAGCTGTTGACATAATACGATCTCTGAGCAACTCGCTGTCTTCCAGCAATGAAGCTGGAGGCGCAGCGAATGACTTGAGTATGGATACGGGCAAGCCGGCCGTGCTGCCCGGTGTGTAGATAACGAAATCAGCTGCCTGCCTCAGGCGTGCTATACGTTCACCGCTTTGCCCCCATGAAGCCAGGCCGTTTTTCCAGAGATCAGCCTGCTTTGCAGCAAAATCCTGCGGGGAAAGACCTTTGCGGCGGGCATCATCCTCGTTGATCCAGGGAAGAAAATCCTCTGCCCTGCCTCCATTTAATTTATTAGGTGTTAGCCGGGTAAGCGGTATCTGCTGGATTTACAGATGTTGGTTCACTGCCGGCAGCCTGCTGCTGGCGCTGCTTTTTCTGCTCCTTCTCCAAATACTCCATGGCAAACTCGCTGAATTTGATGATGCGACCGTTCCTGACGCGTTTCTCAGGCTGGTCGATATAGATATTGAACATATCATCCAGGTCGACGTCGACACACAGATCAAGGATCACCTTCTTTCCCCACTCAAATCCCTCCCTGAACGGATTTTTTTCATGGTATTCAGGTGTGTGTATATCCGTAAAAAGTATTTTTACCTTTCTCATGTTTCAGCCGCTATATTCGATTTTAACCAGATATGGAATATTTTCAAGTATGATAGCCATGTTCATGAGGCCAGTAGATCAGGCTATCTTCCTGTCTACTGGTATGGTGGTGCCTGTGCAGATAGCTATGACTCGTCCCTTCTGGTCGGTTACGCGCATCTCTGAGATGCACACGCGCCTGCCGCTTTTCACTACGTTGCATTCGGCTGTGAGAGTGTCACCCACCGCGGCTGAGGCAATGAAATGGATGTTGAGCTGTGAAGCTACGTTGGGTGAAATAACGGAGTTGGTCGCATAGGCAAAGGCCTGGTCGACCACCGCCGAGATGATGCCGCCGAAAATCATGCCGTTAAAATTAATATACTCTGGTTTCATTGCCATGCTCACCCTGGCATGGCCGGGGGACAGCTCGACCAGCTTCATATTTAAAAATGCTGCTACCGGCTCTGTTCTTTCCAGATCTCTCAGGTTTTCGATCTCTGCTGACATTATGA
Organism: Dehalococcoidia bacterium UBA4060; assembly: GCA_002383665.1. Classification (GTDB taxonomy): domain Bacteria; phylum Chloroflexota; class Dehalococcoidia; order GIF9; family UBA5629; genus UBA6808. The sequence continues at coordinate 8,246 of DFZI01000101.1, read as the reverse complement.
CAACATTCCTCGTTTATGCATGAAATTACCTGCTATGTTATCATAATAATCGGTTTTGTGCTGAAAAATCGTCGTTAACTTGAATATACAATGATTAAGACACGGCTCCATGTTTTTTCCCTGGTATGTGTGCTGGTGATGATAGCGGGCTCGCTATTGCCAGAGGGATTTCTTAAGCCGTCTTCTGCCACAGCAGGCATAATGCGATGGGACACGATCTCTACACCCAATTCACAGCCTGACAGGAATGACGTGCTTAATCCGTTGTTCTCAGATAACATATCGTGCGGCAGTGAGATCAGAGACCTGGCAGTGAGCAACGACGGCAAAACGCTGATTGCTGCTATGACCGTCGATAATTGGACGATTAAATCGGGCTCGATCGGTGACCCGCATGGGCCATTGGGAATTATCATGGCCTCGTCTAACTATGGCATTTCCTGGACATATTCTCCTTATATTCACCTGATGAACAGCAGCGGTTGGATTGCTGGTAGCCATGTATACAATGTAAGGATTGCGCCTGATGATCCCAGGCTGTGGGCAGCCACGGCCGGAAATGTGACGGCGGGGCCGACCCAGCTATGGGTGAGTGACGATGCTGGTGCAACTTGGAGAAATAGTAACGTACCTGCACTTGGAAAGTATGAAGCCATCTGTGCTGTTGATATTTCAGTCGATTACAGCACTGGCCGCGACTTTGCCGTAGGCACGCGCAGCGGGCTGGGTGATGGCAGGTTGTTCATCATGAAGAGCGGTGGTTTCAGCACCTGGATGGAGCAGATGGCACCCGAAAGCGATATAGATTTCTTTGCAGTTAAATTCTCACCGACGTATAACGGCGATAATGCAATCGCCATGGTGTATGCCGATAATACCAGCACCAATTACAATGTCGGTATACGTGATATCAATAATAACTCGATAGTGACATACGTATTTCCCGGTGCGGGGATCGAAGTTAAGACGGGGGCTGCCGGCGTTTCGCCCGATCGCTCCAGCCTGGCAGTGGCCTGTCTGCAATTGCCTTCCGATTTCAGCGGTCAATCGAGCAGCCTGAGGCGTGCCTTCGTGAGCCTCTATTCACCGTATGCCAGCCCCGCTGATAATACCACCGGCATATACCGGATCGATGACACCGTTGTTGCAGCTATTTACAGTTCCACGGGAAAACCCAAGGCACAGGTATACAGCATCGCTTACTTCGGGACGTATGCGGCGGGCAAACTGCTGGCTGGCCTGGTGTGGGGTCTCCCCTGCACCGCATCGGTGCCGACGGTCTTTACCGATAGTCCTTGTACCTGCGCAGGATCATGTTTGTATCCTTCCTTGAAGCCTCCGACGGGAGCTGCCAATCAGGGAATCTGCCTCAGTGAGAACCTGACAGGTGTGGGGAGTGCTATCGTATCCTGGGGTCCTGATGGCTCCCTGGCCTATGCTGCTACCGGCTCTGGCTTGATATCCGACAATACCACATGGTGGAACTCGGACAGAATGGCTGACCCACTTGATCCCGCAAGTGTTCCCCACCCGTGGATTTCCACGCTTATTCATGATGATGAGACGGCGCTATCCATCACGCGTAATAACGGAGATACATGGAACCAGCTGGCGCTGATAGATACCACCATTGACTGGTTTAACGATGTGGCCGTTTCGCCCGATTGCATGACCCTCTACCTGGCCTCGGTGCACAGGAATACAGGCTGGGGCTGTAATGAGTTTGACAGCGTCTGGCGCTATACGTCGGGGCCGGCCATCGCCGCGCCGTTGCCTGCTCTTGCACCTGCAGGTACATACTGGGAGAGGGTGCTGTGCCGTCCAACGTCCTTTAATTGTGCTTATCCGCAGACGGACCTGCCTCTGCTGCGCGTGGTGCCCTCATGTACCGATGCCCACGATGGAGGTGTGGTCGGATGGGCGGCTCAATATGCAGCTACCGTCGGCAGCGATAACCGCACGGGTGGTGGTGTAATGGCCTGGTCGCCGGACTACGGCGACTACTGGGTTTCGATCACGCCCAGGGATATGGTACAGGACTTCACCTTTGAATCAAGCAGGGTTATCTATACCGTCAGTCCTCTGGGCATGGTGCAGCGTCTGCCCTATACGGGCACAGCTTGGTCCACGTCTCTCGCCAGCAGTTCTGTGGATATGAATGCTCATACTATCACCGCCAGGAATGGAAGGGTGCTGGTGGGAGCATCGGCTTTGTCCAATGATTACGGTGTATCGATTGCCTATTCCTCTGACAGTGGCAAGAACTGGTTTACCTATAAGTATGGGATACCTTCCGGCGGCAATGTGCATGTCATCTTTGATGTGGACTGGGACCGTAATTACTTCATATATGCTGCTACTGATAACAACACGGGTTCGGTCTATCGCAACACTGCCCCTGCATTCTCACGTTGGGAAGGTAATGACATGATGGATGTGTCCAACGGCTCGACGGGTGCTGACTGGTGGTATGACGGCTCTTTAACTGGCGATCCACCTCACCGGGTTGGCTATTATGGTATAACAATGGCTTTTACCGGGGATGCGCAGCCAGCTCTTTATGCCGCTCATGATAATATCACCGTGTCAGTCGCTGATAAGCCGGGCACGACCCCTATCAATAGCGCAGTCTGCCGCACTCTGGGGCCGAGGAACGGCCTGCCCAAGCCGGGCGTTTACTGGGACTGCCTTGATATCTATGCACCGCCTACACAGCAAAACGTAAAATTTACGCTGGAGCCTTCTTCGCTTAAGGCCTGCGGATGCTGCTCTCTCACCAGCAATACTACATTGTTTGCGATCGATAATGAGTCAGGGCTGAATTTGAATATAGACGGCATAGCGATGACGGGTAATTTTACGGAAATTATAGCTGCTATGAGCCCTGAAGGCAGGTACGGGAAAGACCCCGGGTACAGGCCGGCTGCAGGCCAGGGCATGCTCTGGACTTATACCGACTGTCTGGCCAAGAAGGCGCCCGTATTGAGCTCTCCACCGGACCAGGCGCTGGTGGGAGCGGACCCCGTGACGGGACGTAATCAGCAGATCGACCTTAGCTGGGAGCAACTCTGTCTTTCCAGTGCCTACCAGTTGCAGATCGCCAAAGATAAGGATTTTTCATTGAGGATAAACCCGGCCGTCAACAGTGCTGGTAAGATACAATCGGTGACCGGCTCTATACTTATTCAGACTGATATTGTTAATGTGACCAATCCGGCCGTCTGGATAGCTCCAGGAGCACTGCCAGAGGCAGGCGCGGTTTATTACTGGCGTATTAGGTCTTACCAGTCTGCCACGGGGCAGATCGCTGTCAGCCCCTGGTCAAACGCCCGCAGCTTCAGTATTAAGCCGGGATTTATTGTCAACTCTCCCTATTATGGGGTGCAGTTGCTGACCCCTGATAACGGCTGTTTCGGTTGCAAGGTGAAACCGGCATCGTTCTCCTGGTCTCCCTGGAAAGAAGCAACGCGCTATGAATTTGTGCTGGCCAGAGATCCGGGATTCCAGCATGTGGTGAAAGCTGCCACCACATCGGCAACTGGATATCAGTATGAAGGCGTACTTGATTATAACAGCAATTACTTCTGGAGGGTGCGGGCTATTGAGATCAACGGACAGCCTATATCAAGCGACTGGAGCGCTACATTCAGCTTCAGGACAGAGGCGGCTCCTGTTTCTGAGGAAAGTGTACCTCTCGAACAGACCACTCCGCCCTGGGTATGGGGCATTATAGGCATAGGCTCTGTACTTGTCATAATCACGCTTGTACTTATCTTCAGAACGCGCAGCTAACGGCAGACTAATATCGTCTTTATGCTTACGTGATCAGTTGGGCCTTTGATTCATGAGAATATCTTCACAATGTTATACGTGCCTTACGAACCTGGATAGGCAGACTTCGGACCTTGCCACAGAGGATCATGCGCTGCGTGAACGGGCCAGGAAAGCTGGAGAGGAGGTCCTGCAACGGGAGTTTCAGCCAGGCCAGTTATCTGTTGTGATTGCCTCAGCCATCCAGGATACAGTTAAGGGTATTACGGGCAATGATGATCCCTATCGGGCTATGAAAGACATAGAAATTGAGACTGGGCGACAGCTATATTTGTTTGTGCGGGCTCAATTTGAAGATAGTTTTCCTTCTTTGCTTGAGCTGGCAGCGCTGGGCAATTCCATCGATTTTTTCCGTCCTATTGAGGAGGTCAAAAAAGAAATAGCCGGCAGGCAGTTGAGCTTTACCATCAACGATTCGTCCCTGCTGGAAAATAAAGTCAGAAAAGCCCGGTTTATGCTTTACCTGGCGGATAATACAGGCGAGATGTTTTTTGATATGCCTCTCCTTAACCTTATGCGGAAACACGGCCGCACTATATATGTTGTCAAAGAATCACCTGTGCAGAATGATGTTACTCGTGAGGAGATCTTCAGAGCGGGGTTGGATCAGGAAGCAGGTGAAGTTATGACGACGGGAACGGCTACGGCAGGTATGGATTTCAGCCGGGCATCAGAGGAATTTAAGACTGCCTTCGCCGGGGCTGACTTTATACTGGCCAAGGGGATGGGCTATTACGAGACTCTGGAGGAATTGCCAGCCGAAGGCAGGATATTCTTCTGTCTTAAGGCCAAGTGCAGGCCAGTTGCAGAAGCCCTTAACGTGCCTCTGGGTAGCTATATAGCTATGCTACACTAAAGTAGTATTGATATAATTAAGTCAGAGGTACATGGCTATGACATTCAAACGGCCTGAAATAATCCGTCCGCCCAGTGAGCATGACAGCTATTATCTGCCGCTTACCTCCGGCTGTTCCAATAATACCTGCGGCTTCTGTGCCTACTCATTCACAAAGCTCGGTATCAGGGATCTGGAGGAAGTCAAGCATGAAATCGATGCCATGTACCTGTATGTCAACAATCGCATTATCGTGCCGGACCAGCCGGAGATCGTTTATTACATCCTGCGTGGCTGGAACGGTAAAAAGCTGTTCTTGCAGGATGGTGATGCACTGGTTTATCCTTATCCGAAGCTGCTGGAGGCGCTACAATACCTTAACGGCAAGTTCCCCTATCTGCAGCGCATTGCGAGCTATGCTACGCCCCAGGATATATTGAGGCGCAGTGTAAGTGAGTTGAAGACTCTCAAGGCGCAGAAGCTGGGCATCCTGTACATGGGGGTGGAAAGTGGGAATGATGAGGTGCTGGAGCATATTCGCAAAGGGGCTACACATGACCAGATGGTGGAAGCTGCCAGAAAGGTGAGGGAATCTGGTATGCTTTTATCGGTTACAGGAATTCTGGGTCTGGGTGGAGTGGCGGGAAGTGAAAAGCATGCCTTGGAGACGGCGAGGGTCTTGACGGAAATCGATCCCGATTATGCAGGCGCACTCACTCTCACACTGATACCCGGCACACAGCTCTATGAAGAGATGGAAAATGGCAGCTTCCAGTTGATCACGCCTTTCCAGTCATTGCAAGAATTGAAGACAATGGTGGAAAAATCGAATTTTAGCAATTGCTTCTTCAGCTCCATGCATGCCTCGAACTATTTTGCCGTACGGGGTAGGATGCCCCAAGATAAGGGCAAAATGCTTAGGGAGCTTGATACGATACTGGCCAGGCGCGATCCCGCATTGCTGAGGCCTGAATTCCTGCGGGGCCTGTAATACATTGCTCACATTATGTTGATCTGCCTTTATAGGGTAAAACGATCTGGTTGAAGGTAATCTGCCCTCAACTCAGATAGGCTTCTAATTCTGTGAGGCTGTTGATTACGGGGCAGTCGGTCGGAGCGGTGCTGTTACCGCGTACCAGCAAAACAGGGTTCATGCCAACTTTGCGGGCACCCACTACATCTTGATCGTATTGGTCACCTATGAAGAGGGCTTCCGAGGCCTTCACGTCTGCTTTCTCCAGAGCCTTCTGGAAAATCAGCGGGTGCGGTTTATCCAGGCCGACTTCAAATGAGGTGACCTTGAAATCGAGGTAGGGCGTGAAGCCCATTTCGTTGCAGCTCGAATCTATTTCCTGGCCCACATTGGAGATCACACCTGCTGTGAGGTTTCTTTGTTTCACTGCCCTGAGCGCGGGCAATGCATCATCGAAAGCTACGAATTTAAAGCCCACGTCAAAGGCCTTAGCCAGCACCTGTAAAGCTTGTTCGGGAGTGGGCTTTGTCTCAGCCAGCCGGAGAATGAGCTGTGCATACTCTGTATAAGTAGCATATTTCTCCTTGTCAGGCCTTTCCTTGATAGGTGATTTGAAGTTCTCGTTACGCCAATATCGGTCGGCCTCGGGCAGTGCCCGGCCTACCGCCTCCGGTGTCACCTTGATTCCAACTTCGCTGGCGAAATGGGCATAGCACTCCTCACGCGGGGGGTAGAAATAGGCCAGTGTATTGAAGAAGTCGAAACATACGGTTTTGATCATGGAAGCTATTATAGCATATTGTTAGTGTGCATGATAGGTTATTTCTATGCAGGGATATCTCTTGACATGTTGGTGTCTTCAAATTAATATGCTATATCAGTATGAAGCTGACTGTTATCGATGCTCTGAGTCTGAGTGATGCCTGGTTCCAGTGCCTGAAGGCAGCCCTTTTTGAAGGCAGGGAATATATCATTCAGCAGGGTAGCTTTGAAGGCATACACCGTAAAGAAATCGAGCTGGTGGCGGTTAATATCTCCAATCCTGGCATACGACCACTTAGCCCTGATGTGCCCGGTGGTGTGCCTATGCCTACCACGGATGAAAACATCGCTGACTATATGTCCTATCTCATGACACCTGCCAGGCAGGAGAACGAGGAATATACATATGGCGAGTTTCTCGCACCCCAGATAGAGGAGGTCATACACAGGTACAGACAGGGATACGACACCAACCAGATGACCATGTGTGTGGGCAGCAAGGACAGCATCTATCAGAAGGATCCTCCCTGCCTGCGGCTGGTGGATACACGGGTGCAGGATGGCAGGCTACATTTTATTCTGTATTTCCGTAGCTGGGACCTGTGGGGTGGATTCCCCACCAACCTGGGAGGATTACAGATGCTCAAGGAATATATGGCCGGGGAAATAGGTGTGGAAGATGGTGAGATACACGCCTTCAGTAAGGGTCTTCACCTTTACGAGCACGCCTGGGATCTGGCCAGGATGGTGCTTCGTCTGCCACTTGAATAAATGCTATTTAACGCCTCCCCTGTCACATAAATTCCTTGAAAATTAAAAATTCAGATGGCCATCACTGTACATTGAGCTGGCTTACCATCTTATCCAGGGTCAAGAGAATATACATCAAATATATAAGAGCACATCCATTGGCAAAAAGGACCACACCGATGACCAGTCCCGGAAGCAGATGGGCAACCAGCATGGAGGTCCCAAACATGATCGATAATAAGTTCATAACCAGTTGAGTAATAAAAAGTTTTTGTAAAATTGGCGGAACCTGACCGCCCGGGNNAGGATATTCAGCACCCCGATGAGGATGATCAATGGTTTTACCAGGATATCAGGAATAATGCTGGATATGATTCCCAACGCTGCAAATAAAAGTCCGAAACCCACCAGCAGCCAGTTCCGGGGAAAAGGCCCGAGCGGAGTGCTGCCGGATGCCAGCATCTGGATGGCAAAGATGAGCATCAGAAGTCCGAGCTGAGCGCTTCCTGAAAAGGGAAGCTGCCCTAAATTGACCGGAATAAGCAGCGCTCCCAGGAGCAACATGAAAATCCCGATTACCAGAAGCATCATTTTATCAATAGGAAGATTGACAGCTCCCGGATTGGTATTCTCCGCCTCCGGATAGGCCCCATAAATTTTCCGGAGCACCAGGGCTAAATAGATAATCGCCGCTCCATCGATAATTCCCACCACTCCGGTCATGGTAGTGCTGAGCAGGCTGTGGATTAAAACAAGCAGTCCAATCAATATCGACAGCACATACACAGCCCCGCATCCGAAGATTAGATGATAGAAAATGCCCCCATACCGCATCCAGGCCTGTAGCTTCTCCCGGGAAAAAATCATCCTGAGCAGAAGGATAAGACCTCCCGGGGCAAAACAGATGAACAGCAGGATGCGGGGAATCTGGCTGAAGATGTCGGGAACAAAACAGGTCACAATGCCGACGGCAGCGATGATCATACCAATGACGATCAAAGGTATTGACCGGCTCATATCGCCGAAAGGGGTTTTCCCCAGGGTGATCATTTGCAGAGCGAAAATGAACAGGAGCAGGCCGTACAGTCCGTTTTC
>DFZI01000065.1 GCA_002383665.1 Dehalococcoidia bacterium UBA4060 | reverse complement strand
CCAATACTATTAATAAAAAGGAGGCGGCATTATCCCGGTAACATTTCCAAATGAGTGAACGACTCCTCTTCGGTAACATTTTTAAATGAGTTGACACGCAGCATCCCATTTTTGTCCCCTTCCCCATAAACATCATATGACGCGGCTTTCACACAGCCATGCAAGCCAATTTGCCGCACTGGGGATGGCATATGGAAGTATGATAAAGTCTAATTTTTAGCCAATCATCCTTATGCCAGACTCAGCACCCACCATACAACACCCATACCCACATCCACACCTATTATGATTGCCCTAATTGTAAAGAAAAAGGCAATTATCGTTCCCATTTGCTGATCATCCATGGCTACCTCCACTCAAGTATAATAAAAATTCCTCTTTCCAAGGCCGCTATTCCAGTTGAATACCCGCATATTCCATGCCCTGATGAATTATAATTCACCAGGGCATTTCTACCATGTCCTCCGATAACAGTTACCGGTCGGATTTTCTGCTACTCAAGTACCTTGTCCCAGTTGATTATCTTGCTGCGATGAAAACCGTGATATCGGACAAACTCATTTAATGACGTATTGGTATCCTCGGCCAGAGCCCGGATCGTGGTAATGTTTTGTGTACGGCAGAATTTAATCAGTTCCTCCACCAGTTTACTGCCTATATGCAGATGCTGGTATTGGGGATCTACCATTATGCCGTTGATTAGACAGAGTTCGGTAATGGGGATGTAGAGATACATCAGGTGGGCAATAACAACACCTACCACCTTCCTGTCAATTTCAGCTATAAAACTGAAATCCATCGGACCCCCAAATCCGGAGCTGATCATATACGCTATATTGCTTTGCTTAACTCCGATCCTTTTATGCAGTGAAAGAATGGAATCGATATCATAATGCATCACATGGCGGACTTTAACGGCTGGAGCCTTCAACTCATTCATAAAACTACCCCCCCATTTTACTTCTCTAATAGTATGCCCTTAATGGNNATATGAAATTGTTTTATAATTGCCGTATTTAAGTTATTGGAGGCTATAACTTGACCAATATTGTTAAACAGATAGATTACATATTTAAGCCGCGTTCTTTGGCTGTTATCGGCGCGTCGGAGAATGTGACTAAATGGGGCTATCGAATGCTGGAACGTCCGTTAAAGACGGGGTTCCAGGGCAAGGTATTTCCTGTCAATTCCCGCGTTGAAACAATCCTCGGACAGCACTGTTACCCGTCTGTGAAGGATATACCCGGGGCAGTCGACCTCGCTGTTATTACAACACCACTTCAACAGGTCGTGCCAGTCATGCATGCATGTGTTGAAAAAGGCATAAAAGGAGTTGTGCTGATAACAGCCGGGTTTGCCGAAACAGGCAATGAGGGAAAAAAACTGGAAGACCAAGTTGTGGAAATTGCCCGGGAGGGTGGGATCAGGCTCGTCGGGCCTAATGGTCTTGGAATATGGAGCGCAGCCGGGAAACTCAACCTTGCCTTTGATAGCTTGCCCAAGCCAGGTAATATTGCCTTTATCTCTCAGAGCGGCACATTCGGCCGTTACATGGCCGAACTGGCTAAAAATCAGGGCTACGGATTGAGCATGTTTGTCAGTGTAGGTAATCAGGCAGACCTCACTGTAGGCGACTATATTGAATACCTGTCATACGATAAGGAAACAAAGGCGATTATACTCTATCTTGAAGGGGTAAAGGATGGCCATAAATTTATGGAAGCCTCCCGTCAGACCGTGAAAGGAAAGCCCGTTATCATTTATAAAGGAGGCAGCACTGCGGCCGGCAAGCGGGCTACACTCTCACATACCGCTTCGATCGCTGGATCAGATATTATCTTTGATCATGCCTGCCACCAGGCTGGTGTGATCCGGACCCAGGAAGCTTTCCAAATCTTTGAACTGGCAGTGGCCATGCTCCACCAACCTCTGCCTGCCGGGAATCGTGTTGGCATAGTAGGTACCGGAGGTCAGGGCGTAGTTGCAGTCGATGCCTGCCAGAAGCTCGGACTGGAGATACCTGAGCTCGACGATCATACTGCAACACAAATCATGCAGATGCTGCCTCCCCATGCTCCGTTGCCCAGAAACCCTATCGATTTTGCTGGCGGCTACCGGACCGCCATGGACGAGGCTAATGCCGTAGAGGCCCTTATGAAGCTCAGTTATATCGACGCCGTCATTACTAATATACCTGTTAATCCCCTGGTCTGGGGCATCCGCTACGATGAGATGAAAGATAGCAGGCTGCTGGAAGAGTCGATGAAAGTCGCAGAGCAGGGGACCATGCGTTTATGTGCTTTGCCCCATCTGTACAAAAAACCCGTCGTGTGTGTTCGCTGGCACATGGGCAACAGCAAAGACCAATTCGAAAAAACGCTTATTGAATCAGGTGTCCCCGTATATGATACGCCTGAGCAGTGCGCACGGGCAATCTACGGGCTGGTGAGATATGCAGAGATCAGACGGCGTTAATCCAGCTTATTTAATGCTGAATGGTACGGTGAGCTTCTCAACGCCATTGACCGACAGCACAACCTTATAGTCGCCTTTATACCAGCCATTGACCGGCTTATCCAGATAAAAGGCCAGATAATATGCTGTAGCATCGCTCTCTGTTATCATAAGGGTCTCATTAAGCAGCTCGTTTTCCTTCCCCACCTCCTCGCCTTTGATGTAATACCAACTCGCTTTAATCATCTCTCCCGGTACCACTCCCGATACCTTGAAGGAGCAGTAGATTACAGGTGTGCTGGCATCAAAGGAAGTAACCACCGGGGCAGTAGGTCTGGAATCATTGTCTACAGCAGTAGTCATCACACCTTCGGTAATCGCCGAGTTACCTCCTTTCTTACCTCCATCACCCGTTGAGCCGCCGCAGGCAGCCAGTGCAATTACAGCCATCAGTAAAACATATATACCTACTCGTATGGTCTTCATTGATCCTCCCCCGGATAAGTATTAATTAAACCACCGTAATTATAAAACTAACGCCCTCATTTATTAAAGTATCATAGCTCTATATAACCGATACCACTAAATTAAATAAGATTGCTTATACTTGTCACATACGGCAGACAGCCATTATAATCACGCTTATGGAAATTGTACCCCTTCACCCATGGAATCTTACACCTGCACAGGCACGAGAGCTACAAACCCGGCTGGCAACCAGGATACAACTGACAGGCACAGTAAGAAATCCGTCTTCCATTGCAGGAATTGATGTTTCCGTGTCACGCAGTTCCCGTAAAGGAAGGGCGGCTATCACAGTGCTGGACTATTCATCGCTTAAACTGATCGACAACGCTATTTACGAGGGCGAAATCAGTTTCCCCTATATACCTGGCCTGCTTTCCTTCAGGGAAGCTCCCTTGATCATCGAGGCCTGGAAAAAGCTCAACGTCAGGCCTGATGTTATTATGATGGATGGACAGGGTATAGCCCATCCACGCCGCTGCGGCATCGCTTCTCACCTGGGTCTGATGCTTGATGTTCCCACCATCGGCTGTGCCAAGTCACGCCTGATCGGCATAGCTGCCGATCCTGCAAAAAAAGCAGGTGGCATCACTCCGCTTGTCGACGGAGATGAAATAATCGGGGCAGTCGTCAGGACGAAAGACGGGGTCAAACCGCTTTACATATCCATCGGGCATAAGATAGCAATTGAGCACTGCATTGAAATCGTATTAAACTGCTGCCGCGGTTATCGCCTGCCCGAACCGGTCAGGATGGCCCATATGGCTGCAGGTGCAACTGCGCTACATTATATTAAGTAATAATGGAGATAACATGCTGGAAGAGAAAAACAGGGTAGAAGAGCTTCGTCGCAGGATAGCTGCGATTATGGAGCATCTTTGACATAGCAGGCAAACAGAGACAGCTCGCAGCCCTTGAGGAGCAGACATCGCACCCGGCCTTCTGGGACAACCAGCCCAGGGCACAGAGTATCATGCGTCAGATCGGCGGATTGAGGGATACTATTACCCTCTGGGGGGAGCTGAGCAAGAATGCCGCAGACCTGGATGAAGTCATAACTGTCGCCCTGGCCGAAAATGATGAATCACTCAAAGTCGATATCAGTAAGGAGATTGACAGGATCACACAGCATTTCGATCAGATTGAGATACAGCTCATGCTGGATGGGCCATACGACTCGAGGGATGCTATATTGGCTATACATGCCGGTGCTGGAGGAACCGAGTCACAAGATTGGGCACAGATGCTAATGCGCATGTTCCTGCGCTGGGCTGAACGGCATAAGTTCAAGGCCCAGGTACTGGATATCTCGCCTGGTGATGAGGCCGGTATTAAAAACGCTACCATCGAGATCAGTGGCAGCTTTGTGTACGGCTACCTCAAGTCAGAGCACGGCGTACACCGGCTGGTAAGGCTCTCACCTTTCGATGCCGACCATGCCCGCCATACGTCATTTGCCCTCGTGGAGGTCATGCCGGTGGCTGAAGAGGAAGCAGACCTGCAGATCAGCCCGGAAGATATCCGCATCGACACTTTCAGATCCAGCGGACCAGGAGGCCAGCATATGCAGAAGACCAGCAGCGCAGTCAGGATCACACATATCCCCACCGGTCTGGTGGTAACCTGCCAAAGCGAACGTTCACAGCATCAGAACAAAGAAAGCGCTCTCAAGGTGCTTTATGCCCGTCTGCTCGAGATGGAGATTGAAAAACGTGAGGCAGAAAAGGCTAAAATAAAGGGCAAACGCATCGATGCCGGCTGGGGCAACCAGATTCGCAGCTACGTGCTTCACCCTTACAAGATGGTCAAGGACCACAGGACCGAGTATGAGACTGGTGATCCCGGTGCCGCGCTGGATGGAGAGATAGATGAATTCATGAATGCCTACCTGCGTGCTCAGGTCGGAGAGGAAAAATGATTAAAAAGCTGTTAATTATATCTCTAATGGCGCTGATATCGCTGTTTCCGGTACAGGCCGGGGCAACGGATAATATCAGGCTCGTATCATCCACCACCAGGGCCGATTTCCCTTTTGCCCTGACCTTCAATATCAAGGCTGAGAGCAATGCCCCCATCTCCCGCATCAGGCTGCGCTACACCGTGGACAAGCGCACCTATGCTCCTGCCTATGCTGAGGCCTGGCCCAAGTTCACGCCTTCTCAGAGCGTGAGCGCAAGCTGGACCTGGGATATGCGCACTGCACTCACACCTCCCGGGGCCGAGATAACCTACTGGTGGGTGATCGAAGACAGCGCCGGCAATATGCTTACAACGTCCAGGGAAAAGGTCTCTTTCGATGATGATCGCTACAAATGGCAAAAGATCAGTTCAGACATGATAAGCCTGTATTGGTACAA
>DFZI01000015.1 GCA_002383665.1 Dehalococcoidia bacterium UBA4060 | reverse complement strand
CCCTTCTGGGAAATGATTGTGTCGATGGCTATAGCCGATTTGCCGATTGAGCGGTCACCAATGATCAATTCGCGCTGGCCACGTCCAATCGGTATTAGAGCGTCAATACATTTGATGCCGGTATGGACTGATCTGTTGACCGGCTGTCTTTCGACTACGTTAGGAGCGATACGCTCGATCTCGCGTGTCTTGGTGGTCTTGATAGGACCTAAGCCATCGAGAGGCTCACCCAGAGTATTGACAACGCGTCCGATCAGTTCAGAACCAACTGGTACTTCGACTACGCGGCCTGTGCAACGTACCTCGTCGCCTTCTTTGAGTTGTGCGTAATCTCCTAACACCACAGCGGCAACTATATCTTCTTCGAGGTTTAGTGCCAGTCCCATAATACCGCCGGGGAAGGCGAGCAACTCATTATTTTTCGCTTTGCGCAGACCTTGCATACGGGCCACGCCATCGCCGACTTCTACTACCGTACCAACATCGGCCATGGTAGCTGAAGCGCCAAAATGCTCAATCTGGTCTTTAATTACTGATACTATATCTTTTTCCTGAGATTTCAATTCTGCTCACCCCCTAAGGTAGATTACTTTGTTGCCTGTACCAGGTCTTTTCTTAACAGTTCCAGCTTGTTACGGACACTCCCATCGATCTGGGTATCTTCAATCCTGGCGATAATACCACCCAGGATTGCCGGATTGACCTGGAGCTTTACCGATATCTTTTTCCCGGTTATTTTTTCAAGCTGAGCAGCTATTTTTGCCTTCTCAGCTTCATCTACTGGCACAGCCGTGGTAACAAGGGCATGCTTGATACCTTTATATTCATCCACCAGAGCTTCATATTCATCTGCTATCTGGCCTGCATTTTTGAGCTTGCCTTTCATGATCAGCAGGTAGCATAGATTAAGGACGAGATCATTTGCCTTTCCCAGCTTCTGTTTGATCAGAGCAGCCTTCTGGTCGAATAAGACCTTGGGATTTTCGATTATGTCAATGACATCTTGGTCCTTGGCGATCTCGGCGATCCTTTTCAAATCTTTGGCCCATTCGTCCAGGTTATTATTGGCTTTAGCGATCTGAAATATCGCCTGAGCGTAACGCCTGGCAGAGATTGTCGATATCATTTGCTTATCCTGCTTTAATTTTGTTTAAATGAATTGCTCTGCTCGAGAACCTCGTTGATCAATTTCGTATGTTTCTGGGCGTCCAGCGATTCCTTGATGATTTTTTCTGCTGCAAGCACTGTAAGATTGGCAAACTCACTGCGGAGTTCACCGATCGATTTATCACGCTCGAGTTTGATTTCATCCCTGGCCTTAGCGATGATGACATCAGCTTCTTTGCGTGCTTCGCCCTTAGCATCTTCCTTTATTTTTTCTGCTATTTGTGAGGCCTGTGCGATGATGGCCTGCCCCTCCTTGCGGGCAGTCTCAATAGCCGCTTTGATCTGCTCTTCACTACGGTTTGCCTGTTCCTTTATTTTCTCCGCCTGTTCAAGGCTTTCCTTGATCTTAGCCGATCTTTCATCGAGCATTTTCAGGACTGGCTTATAGAGGATTGCGGTGAGAAGGCCGAATAAAACAAGGAAGTTTATCAGAAAAGCAACCAGCAATTGCCAATTGATGCCGATACTTTCCATATTTACCTCAAACTTCCATCACTGTATTTTCCTTCTTTCGAGAGGGTTGATATTTCCATCGCAAATTAAGGAACGCACGAAATTATGAGCATTCTTCTCATTACACAGCATTAGACCACCATGGCAAGCAGGATGGCGATGATCAGTGCATAGATGCCAACAGCTTCGGTGAGAGCGCCGATAAGTATCATGTTGGTCATAATCGGGCCTCTGGCCTCAGGATTGCGTCCCAGGGCCTGCATTGCTCCAAGGCCGATCAGGCCAAGGCCAAGGCCCGGGCCCAACATCCCAAAACCGGCTGCGATGCCAGCAGCTAACATTTTCATTGTTTCAGGGTCCATCTAAATCCTCCTTTTAATTGACGAATATTAATGTTCTTCAGCACCCTCTTCTTGGTGTGGTGCTAATGACATCAAACCGAATACCAGCGTCAGCCCGGCGAAGATCAGAGCTTGGAGTATGCCGAACAGGGTCTCGAAACCATAGAATATCGACGGTATGACGAGAGCGACCAGAAAGGTCATTACGCCGATCAGGATTTCGCCTGCTGTCATGTTGCCGAAGAGACGGAAGGTAAAACTGACAATCCTGATCAGATGGCTGAGTATTTCCAGCAGGCCTACATATATATTGATGAAACAGAATGCCAGCCCGCTGATAAAGGCCTTAACATGGCCTTTGAACAGTTCGGTGAAGGACTTACCTAAAGCTCTAAAGTGGAAGAATGAGTCAAGATAATTTGCGGTGCCCGCCTTGCTGAACCCCAGGAATTCGATGAAGCAAAATGATATGAGAGCGATGGAAAGGGTCAGGTTGACATCAGTGTTAGCGGCACGGAGGAAGGGCACGATTATAGTTGCCGTATGCGAGCCTTCGTGTATCTCCTCGATCGGCCCCCACGTACCCCACAGCGGTACAAGGGCTAATATAGCATTGGTAAAAACATATATAAAAATGGTAGCGACAATGGGGAAGAAAGTTCTGGCATATTTCTCGCCCGTTATATCACGTATGGTATTGTAAATGCCGCCGACTGTCAGTTCAGCAAAGGCCTGAAACCTTCCCGGCACCTCCTTCATCTTGCGGGTGGCGAAGTAGAACAGCGTGCAGAGCAGGATAATGGTTACCCAGGAGGATATCAGGGTATTGGTTATTTTGAAACCGCCTACATGGAATATAGGTTCTGAGGGTAAGGACACATGGGGTTTGCTGATTTGCAACACACTCGGTACTTGAATTCCGAAGAGCTTGGCGCCGATGGGACCAAAGGTAAACGATGCAAGAGCAAGTGCCAGTATTACGATGCTGAGGATAACCACCAAACGGCTGGAGCAACCCAGTTTACTCACCTTCCTGCTCCTTGTTTTTCGTTTTTTGTCACCATGTCTTTTTGATCATTTATAAATTGCCGTAGCATTTTATATAGTCCATAACCAGCAGTCATGACACCAAGGACAAAACCGATTAGCGTGCATAACGGCCTGGTATTGAATCTCTCAGGAGTATCCAACCACAGACCAATTGCTGTTGGCACGACAAGACTTAATGCGACAAACCAGCCTACATTAAAGAGAAACCAGAGTCCCTTGATTAACTGTTTTCTTTCCGGTTTTTCTTCTTTATTTTGCTTAGACACAGGCATTATAACAAGTACCGTTTACAGCCGTCAACGGAATTTCCAGTGATTTTTGACCATAGTTAATAAGCGTTACCAATTACGTATTTTAGGCAACATTTATCTTTACAATAGTAAATGAGATAAGAGAGTGTTATTGTTTCCAGGATAAAACAGTCAGGATTTTCTCTTTCCGAAATCGTCCAGGTCAAGTGTATTGATAAAGTCATAGATGGCAGGATACCTTTTCAATTCCTGCTCATCAGGCTTATCAGCAGTAGCCGCATTTCCCTCTTGGGGTTTTACTTGTGATGAAATCTTGCCTGTCTCCGTGTCCAAAACGATCCCGGCCTTATCCAGGACTGTATCTTCCGCGAAAATAGGGGCAGTGACCCTAACGGCCAAAGCAATGGCATCGCTCGGCCTCGAATCAAGCTTCAGTCTGGTCAGCAGCCAGCGCGTCTTGAGTTCATCGAAAAACACTTCAAAAATCCAGCCATCCCCCCCATCGATTTCCATGAAGTGTTTGCGACCTTCCTTCCATTTGCGTAGGACTGTGGCCGAAAACTCTTTTGACATCCATCTCAACTTTAGCTGGGCGCCCTGCTCGAATTCCTGTGTATGATGGCCTCTGGTCCTGGCCTCAAGCTCAATCACGGGAGGCCCCTCGGTGAACTCAAACACTATCTGGGCATAGAAGGTATCTGAACGCAGATCATTAACCACAATCTTGCTGATGTTGGTGCCGGACAGCGATTCAAGAGCATAAAGGATGTTTTTCAACAGGTCATGCGTCATGGGACGTGACACGTCCACATTTTGTAATTTCATCGATATAGCATCGGCTTCTGCCGGTCCTATCCAGATAGGCAGATAACGGTCAGACTGTCGTTCTTTGAGAATAACCACGTGCTGGTAGTTCATGAGGCTGACCCGTATGCTGTCTATTTGCATCTCTCTCATGGGAATCCTCCTGAGCGGATGGCTCATTTAGGATTGTAGCCCAAGTGATGGGGGGTGTCAATTTGACTTGAATATATATTATTTGGTTAGAATATGGCGGAAACAACCGGCAGAATAATCGTTATGAAAGCACTATTGCAGAGAGTTGACCAAGCATCGGTGATGATTGATGGCCGTGTTACAGGAAAAATCGACCAGGGGCTCGTCGTACTGCTGGGTGTAGCTGCTGGTGATGGGGAAAAAGATGCTGATTATCTGTTTGATAAAATCCTTAATATGCGAATTTTTAATGATGAGGAAAGTAAGTTTAATCGATCCCTGCTGCAGATAGGGGGTGGGTTGCTGGTTATCAGCCAGTTCACATTACTGGCTGATACAAGACATGGAAGAAGACCAAGCTTTAGTGATGCGGAGATGCCTGAGAAGGCGGAAGCACTCTATAACTATTTTATGAATAAGGTAAAAGGATCCGGTCTGCAGGTGGCTGCAGGTATATTTGCTGCTCATATGAAAGTCAATCTTACCAACGACGGCCCGGTTACAATTATGATCGACAGCAAGGACAGAGTGTCATAGAAGCAATTAGTTGTTATTGCAATAAGTTGCAATAAATGAGGGGGCTGTGAGATAATTAATTGTTATGAGTTGCACCAAAGTTCTACAGTCTAAAGGGTATCGTATCACGCCCCAGCGTATCATGGTGGTTGATGCGCTACATAGTGCCCAAAATCACATCAGCGCCGAGGAAATCTTTGAGCTGGTGCGTGCCAAATATCCCTATGCCAATATTTCCACGGTTTACCGCACCCTGGAATTGCTTACGGAGTTGGGATTGGCAGCAGAGATCAATGTTGGGGACGGTATTACACGCTATCACGCCAGGGAAAATAGCCGCCACCATCACCTGGTATGCACTGCATGTGGCAGTATTATAGCCCTCCCGGAAGAGGAACTGGCCCCGCTAAAAGATATTATTGAGAAAAATCATAGGTTTAAAGCTGATATAAACCATCTTGCCATTTTTGGCTTATGCTCAAAGTGCAGGTGATAACCAGGTTTCAAATAGGGCTAAATACCCGAGGATAATAAGATGCATATTCCTGATGGTTTTATCAATGCTCCGGTTGCAGTGACGACCGGTGCAGTGGCTGTGGCTGTCGTTGTGGTTGCTGTTAAAATGACTAATAAGAAGATTGGAGAAAAGCAGGTGCCTATGATGGGTGTTCTGGCTGCTTTCATCTTCGCCGCGCAGATGCTCAATTTCCCTGTGGTGGGTGGAACATCGGGTCATTTCCTGGGTGCTGCTCTCGCTGCGATATTACTGGGGCCCTGGTCAAGTGTGCTGATAATGAGCGCGGTACTGGTGGTACAGTGCCTTATCTTTCAGGATGGGGGGCTGCTGGCACTGGGCGCGAATATCACCAACATGGGTATAGTTGCTTCCTTCTCCAGCTATTATGTATATAAAGGCATAGACGTGCTGCTCAAGCATGGCAAAACTGGCATGCTGGTGGGTGCCGGGGTAGGTGCATGGTTTTCAGTTGTTATTGCTTCATTATTATGTGCGGCAGAGCTGTCCATGTCAGGAACATCCCCGTGGGGGATTGCCCTGGTTGCTATGGGTGGAATCCATGTGATTATTGGCATAGGCGAGGGATTAATTACTGCAGCGGTTCTGAGCCTTATCATGGCTACCAGAGCGGACCTGTTAAAATTACAGGTGGCATAGGAGGGTAGATCAGTGATGAAAGCTAAATGGTGGATTGCCGGTCTGACAATAGCATTGTTGCTGGCTATTATTTCCCCGCTTGCATCTACTTTTCCTGACGGCCTGGAAAAAGTATCTGAGGATCTCGGCTTTATTGATAGGGCTAGTGAGGCAGCATACGGCTTGATGCCCGATTATGCTTTTCCCGGAGTAGAAAATAAAGCGGTTGCCACTATACTGGCTGGCATACTGGGCACTCTGGTAATGCTTGGGCTGGGATTCGGCGTCGCCTATGTTCTAAAAAAGAAGAATGAAGCATAGCTTTATTGATCAGTATAGCGGGCTGGATAGCTTTGTACACAGGTTAGACCCGCGGACCAAGATTATAGCCAGTATAGCTGTTATTCTTGTTATACTACTGACTCCACCCGGCTCCTGGAAAGCATTTGCAATTTACCTGTTGATCCTTCTGGGGTGGGTATGGATGGCGCGCTTGCCATTCAAATATGTATTGAAAAGATCGTTGGTTATTTTACCCTTTGTTGTGATGATTGCGATCTTTATTCCCTTTTTTAAGGAAGGTAATGAGATCTGGGGATGGAATGTATGGGCCTGGCATATTGGTATCACATATGAGGGGTTGGCTGTCTTGGTGAATGTTATAATCAAGGGCTGGCTTAGCATGCTGTGTCTGATCGTGCTTACTTCATCCAGTAAGTTTGCTGACTTATTGCAGGGTATGTACCGGTTAAAAGTGCCGCTGATATTCGTGCAGATCATATCATTTATGTACAGGTATATCTTTGTGCTGATCGACCAGGCTATGCGTATGCAGATGGCCAGGGATAGCAGAAATTTTGGTGTCAACCGCTGGGTAATCTTTAAAACGATGGGGAATATGATCGGCATGCTATTTATCCGCAGCTATGAGCGGGGCGAACGAATATATGCAGCCATGCTCTCGCGCGGCTACACTGGGGAGTTCCCGACTACAAGCAGACTCAGGTTCAGGCTGACCGATGCCTGTTTTGCCACGGCTCTCGCCATGCTGCTGATCTGCCCGGCTATATTTTGGTGGTAAGTTATGCTTGCAACCGGACTGTCTATAGAGATTAAAGGCCTCAGTTTCAACTATCCAGATGGGCAGTGCGGGCTGAAGGATATTGATCTAAACATTGCTCATGGTGAAAGTGTGGCACTGGTCGGCCCTAATGGGGCAGGCAAGTCCACGCTGTTGCTGCATTTGAACGGCATCCTCCGCTCTGAATGCAGCATATCCGTTTGTGGAATGAAGATTGAGGAAAGAAATATACGGGAGATCAGGAAGAAGGTCGGCATGGTATTTCAAGATCCTGAAGACCAGCTCTTTTCGCTGAATGTGTTTGAGGATGTTGCCTTCGGTCCCTTGAACATGGGCCTGAAAGAAGATGAGGTTGATAGACGCGTAAGCCTGGCCCTGCAAAAGGTCGGCATGGCGGGATATGAGACAAGATCATCACACCATCTCAGCATCGGTGAGAAGAAGAGGGTGGCCATAGCAACTGTATTATCACTTGATCCGGAGATATTGGCCCTGGATGAGCCTACGAGCAGCCTCGACCCGCGTGGGAGGGCAGCTTTGACCACCTTGCTAAAAAGTCTCTCCGTCACGAAAATTATCGCTTCGCATGACTTGGACCTGGTGAGGCTTTTATGTAACAGAGTAGTTGTTATGGACGGAGGTCGCATTGTTGCCGACGGAGATTCAGGAAGGATATTATCCGATCATGCTTTACTTGAGGCTCACGGGCTTGCAGTCTGATCTGGAATTGACAGCCATTATCGTGGGGTTTCCGCGAACGTATGATATTGTAGCGGAATATGTTAGAGTTGGATCTTAAGGCTGATATCGAGTGAGGGTGCCGAGTGCGTGATAGCACCCACCGAAATCCAGTCGACGCCTGTTTCGGCAATAGCTCGGACGTTTTCAAGGTTGACACCTCCGGATGCTTCTACGATGGCCTTATGGTTGATCAGTTGAACAGCCTCTCTCATCTCTTTTAGGCCCATATTATCAAGCATGATGATATCAGCACCAGCCTCGGCCGCCTTAAATGCTTCCTGCGGTGTAGTGGTCTCAATTTCAATCTTTATACCGGGTGGGGTTTTGCTGCGCGCCAATCGTATAATGTCACCTATATTAAGGCCTTGCTTGCCAAGGCATGCTATATGGTTATCCTTGATCAATACCATATCCCCCAGGTTATAGCGGTGGTTGGTTCCACCTCCCACGGTGACAGCATATTTATCAAGACTTCTGAGGCAGGGTGTGGTCTTACGTGTATCGAGTATCTTAACAGGTAGCCCTTGGACTGCCTGAACATACCGGGCAGTTAGCGTGGCAACACCGCTCATCCGTTGCAGTAGATTTAAAGCTGTTCGCTCGGCTTTCAAAATGCTCCCTGCATTTCCTTCTATGGCTCCCAGTATCATACTTGGTTTGATTTCGCTGCCATCGTTGACCAGAGCGGTGAACCTGAGAAACGGATCAACTTTTTGGAAAACGACNNTGTGGAGGTATAAGCGATGTGGTAGTGATATCACCGTCCTTGAGGTCTTCATCCAGCGCGTTCTGGATGGATTCTTCAATCTGCGGCATATACCGGTTTAAATCCAATTTGATTAATCCTCACCGACTGCAATAAAGGTACTATAGGCTTTACATGGCAGACCGGATGGTTTGCATTATAATATCTGGAAGGTGTTAAGGGAAATTTCACTTATTGATATTTATTCATTAATTACCATATAGGTAATTGTATGCTGGATGCCGCCGATAGCCTGTATTTCATTGATTACGATGCGCGCAATGGAGTCGGCATCCGGGCCCTGTAATATTGCAATAATATCATGGGGCCCTGCAACAGGGTCTGCAGCAAGGATGCCCGGCTTGCCTCTCAGGGCACTGACTACCTCCCCGGCTTTACCGGAGTGTACCTGGATTAGTACATACGCTTTCCTGTTAGCCATATTTCACCTCCTTACGGCTATATCATGCAAAGACTGTTGTTATTTATTAAGGAAGGTGCAGGCATAATCAGTTAGGATAGGATATTGATCAGATAAACCAATTATCCTCACTTCAAATACCCCCTTCACTATCCTCACTCTAAATTCATTCTAAAATAGCAGCCACTATTATTCAAGGCAGGTGGAAAGCCTGTATGGAATTTATGCGACCAACGTTTTGGTTAGCTGGTAAAGGCTATGCTAAAATCCATTAGAGGGCTGTGCCTGTAAGGCCAGCCCCGGTTGTGTTTGTCAATGAATCTTTTTTATTTGAGTGAAGTACTTAATAAAACACCCGGTTTTGCTGATTTGACTGATAAATTGACCGGGAAGCAAACATCACATATATCATTACACCTGGCCGAACAGGCCTATGCATATGTGGTTGCCACGGTTTTCGGGGTATTAAACTGTCCTGTCCTCTTTATCACTGCTTTTCCCGAATCGGCCAGGAGATTCTTCGAGCAGTTCAAGCAGTGGATGAAGCCGGGATGTGTGCCTTATCTATTCCCGGAAGGGGAAATATTGAACCGAGTGACAATCAGCGACCCGGTAATTAATTCGGAAAGGCTGAAGATATTGTCATTGTTAGCGGAAAAAGCCCCTAACCAAGCTACTTATACAGGAGTGCCGTTAATAATTGCCAGTGCCCTCTCGCTGGCCGGCAAATGTATCAGTAGCAAGGATTTTCAATCTGGCAGCATCCAGATCGGAAGAGGCAGCAGCATTACGCAAACAGCGCTGATGGATGCTCTGCAAAAAAATGGCTATGAATATGATGAGGTTGTTGAGATACCAGGAACATATGTAAAAAGAGGAGGCCTGGTTGATGTATTCCCACCCGGTAGGGAGAATCCTGTCAGGATTGAATTTCTCGGTGATGAAGTGGAAAGCTTGCGTGAATATAATGCACGAACCCAGCGTTCTCTGCTCCAGATTGAAACGCTTGTGGTGCCACCTGCGAAGGAGCAGGGAATGTCTATGGATGCAGCATGTCTGTGTGATTATTTGCCCAACGACGCTATCGTGTTTATGAATGATGAAGCACAAATTCAAGCCGAGCTGGAAAAGATAGAAGAGGAGGCTGGTAGGCTGAAGAATGAGCAGGACGAGGAAATTGGTGATAGTACCCCTCGATTTTTACCCTGGCGTGTGATAAGCAGTAAGATCGCAGCCATTCCGCATGTAATCTATCTGTCGCAATGGGAAGAAGGTGGAGTCTCTTCAAGTTATGATCTAAGACTTCCGATATATACCGCTCCTGGTTATGCTGGCAGATTACATGCTTTCATCGAGGAGCTACCTCGCTTGCGTAAACAAAACAGCAGGGTCTTGATTATCAGTCAGCAGATTGAACGTATTAAAGAAATACTGGGAGAAAACGGGATTGAAGCGAATCCACTTTCTTGTCTTAGCCATACGCCATCAGCCGATTCTCTTGTATTACTTCA
The DNA here is from genome assembly GCA_002383665.1 of Dehalococcoidia bacterium UBA4060. Lineage (GTDB taxonomy): Bacteria > Chloroflexota > Dehalococcoidia > GIF9 > UBA5629 > UBA6808. The sequence goes on along the minus strand of DFZI01000015.1, from coordinate 10,574 downwards.
GGGGATGCTGGAAGGTGGGTGGCAACTGGACAACGATGTCATTCTGTTTACCGATAATGAGCTATTCGGCAGTTTTAGACAGCACCGGATGGTGAAAACACGGCCAGTAAGGCACCACTGGTTTTTGAATGATATCAGTCCGGGAGACCTCGTTGTCCATGTTGAGCATGGCATTGGAAGGTTTGCCGGCACAACACGCAAGGTTAATGCGGGTGTTGAAAAGGAATATCTTGTGCTTGAATATGCTGGGGGCGATACGCTTTACGTTCCGGTCGAGCAGGTTGACCGGGTCAGCCAGTATATGGGTGGAGGTGAGCGAACCCCTGCTTTGAGCCGGCTGGGCACACAGGACTGGAACCGTGTTCGTCAGAAGGTCAAGGATTCAGTGGCCAACATAGCGGGTGAACTGATTGAGCTTTATGCCGGAAGGGAAGCTGGCGGTGGCATGGCATTTGCACCGGACACGCTCTGGCAAAAGGAACTTGAGGCATCTTTTCCGTACATTGAGACTCCTGATCAGTTCGAGGCACTGCAGTCAGTCAAGCTGGATATGGAAATGCCAAGGCCGATGGACAGGCTGGTATGCGGTGATGTTGGGTATGGGAAAACAGAGATCGCTGTCCGTGCGGCTTTCAAGGCAGTTATGAGTGGTAAACAGGTAGCCATTCTGGTTCCGACAACCATCCTGGCACAGCAGCATTTGAATACATTCAGTGAACGCTTGAGGGCATTTCCCGTCAAAGTTGCTGCGCTGAGCCGCTTTTGCTCTCCCGGTGAGCAGGCCAGGACAATCAAGGGTCTAAGAGAAGGGGAAATTGACATCTGCATCGGCACACACCGCATTTTGCAGAAAGACGTCCATTTCAAAGACCTGGGGCTGGTTATCATCGATGAGGAGCAGCGTTTTGGCGTCATGCACAAGGAGCATTTTAAAAAGATGCGCCAGTCTATAGATGTGTTAACTTTGAGCGCTACTCCCATCCCTAGGACTATGCATATGGCGTTATCCGGCATCAGGGATATGAGCACCATTGAAACCCCGCCGGAAAACAGGCTGCCGATCAATACATTTGTAGGAGAATTTAACCCGCATGTGGTACATAAGGCGATTTTACAGGAGTTGGAGAGGAATGGGCAGGTGTTCTTCGTGCATAATCGGGTACACAGTATTGGTGCTCTGGCATATAAACTGAAGGAGATAGTGCCCGAGGCGAAAATAGCCGTTGCTCATGGTCGCATGAATGAAGATGAGCTTGCGAGTGTCATGGCTGATTTTGTTGATGGGAAAAGCCAGGTCCTTGTCACCACTACAATTATTGAATCAGGCCTCGATATGCCTAACGTTAATACGCTTATTGTTGATAGTGCAGATAAGCTCGGTCTGACACAGCTCTATCAATTGCGGGGCAGGGTTGGGCGTGGGACAAATGCAGCATATGCATATTTCCTGTTTGATTCTGGCAAGAAGCTCACCGATCCTGCCAGAGAACGGTTAAAGGCCATCGCACAGACCACCGAGCTTGGTGCCGGATTTGCTATTGCCATGAAAGATCTTGAGATCAGAGGGGCAGGTAATCTGCTGGGTGTTGAGCAGAGTGGAAATATAGCTGCCGTAGGTTTTAATTACTATTGCCAGCTTCTGGCGGAAGCCGTGGATGAGACTAAGGCCAGGTTGGCAGGGAAGGAGGTCAGGAAAGAGATTGAGCCACCGACAGTTTCAGTCGATCTTAAACTGAATGCGTATATTGACCAGGACTATATAGAAAATACACGAGCCAGGTTCAATATTTATCAGCGGCTGGCGAAATGCGACAGCATTGAGACTGAAAAGGAGATTAAAGAGGAACTTGCTGATCGATTTGGGGAGATCCCACAGGAGACTGCTAACCTGCTTTATATTGTAGAAATAAAAATGCTGGCGCTGGCGGCGGGAGTTGAATCTGTTTCCAATAATGGAAACCACATTGTCATATCATTTAGAGACGGGATTCCACAGGCCGGCTATGAGAGAGCGAACACATTTGGTAGTCCTGTGGTTTTCGGCAATAAACAGATAAGGATAGAATCTAACACTGCGGATGACCAATGGGAAGCGTTGTTGCGTGAAATACTCCAGATGATGGCTAATATTAAGATCATGAAGAAATAAAGGTTGTTAATCTTCTATTCCCTGCTCCTGTAAATAATCGATCAGATCCTGTATTGTTACAAGGTTATCAGATTCATGGTCGGGTATTTCAATTTTCTTTCCCGGCTGGCTGAAACTATCCTCGACCGCTGTGAAGAACTCGGCGAGATCATCAGCATCCATGTTAAGGTCATCTATAAATGAAGATGTCGATTTGATCGAAGTGCCTTCGATTCCCATCTCATCGGTTAATATCTTTTGGATGCGGTCAAATGTCTTAGCCAATTTAGCCCTCGATTTCATTATAAGGGATGTCACGCGTGTCCTTCAATTTACTTGTTGGGCTGCTTCTCAATATCTGCCATAAACGACCCCAGCACCCCATTAATGAACCTGGGAGAGGTCTCAGCCCCGAATTCCTTGGCCAGTTCAACAGCCTCATTCACAGCCACTTTTGGCGGCGTGGACTTTTGCGCTGTGATCTCAAAGAGAGCAAGCCTTAGTATGTTATGATCCATAGGAGCTAACTGGTCTACGGGGAAGGCTGGAGCATAATGGCCAATGACCTGATCCAGGACTTGCTTCTGGCCGATCACCCCCTGAACCAGGGTGCGGGAAAACTCGGCTGCTTCACCGAGAAGCCCTGTCTCCTGCAAGGTACGTTCAAGTATACTGTCAGGCTGGTTTGCTGCGAATTCAAGCTCAAATAATGCTTGAAGGGCAGCAATCCTGGCGCGGTGCCGAAGACCTCTGGGCATACGATTACCGGTTAATACAGGCTAAGATGGCATGGCACTTGTGACCTTTTATACCCTTCCCTTGCGCCATTTAATAATCTCATTGGTAGTCTGAGCGTTACTAATATTAAAGGTAAGAGCACCTGGGCTGATGCGCTTGATGTATTTTGTCAAAGTATCGCCGGGACCTATCTCGAAAAAGGTTGTAATGCCACGTGCCAGCATGGTCTCGACAGATTGCTGCCACTTGATGCAATGTATGATCTGGCTGATCAACTCTTCTTTGACAGCTTCCACCGTATTCATGGTCTGGGCGGTTACGTTAGCTACTATGGGTACTACGGGCGTCTCATACGGGAATTGTGAAACAGCATTGATCATCCCTTCGAGAGCTGGCTCCATCAATGAGGAGTAGAAGGCGCCTGTAACACCCCTGACCGGTACTATGCGCCTTGCTCCCTTTACCTGTGCAAGGCGTCGGGCCCTGGCCAGTTTATCAGTATCACCACTGACGACGATGTTATCAGGGGCGTTAATATTAGAAATCTCAACCCCGGTTGCCAGACAAATATCATCCATCGTATCTTTGTCGATATCCATGATTGTCAGCATACCACCTGATTTGCGTTTCCCTGCTTCATTCATCAAGCGGCCGCGTTCTCGGATAAGTCTCACTGCATCGCTCAAACTCATTACCCCTGAGGCTACAAGAGCAGAATACTCTCCTGAGCCGTGCCCTGCAACCAGAGTAGGTTGAGGCAAAGCTCCTTCGCTAATCTCCTCCGCTACTCTTAAGCAGGCAATGCTTACCGTGAGCACGGCAGCCTGGACATTTATTGTTTGCGAGAGGTCTTCATCAGGGCCTTCAAAACACAGCCTTGAAAGTGAAAAACCCAATATATTATCTACTTCGTCGAAAACTTTTCTGGCTGAATCATAGTGAAGATAGATATCAAGTCCCATGCCTACCTGCTTGGACTCCTGCCCGGGAAACACGTAGGCTACTTTTACATCTTCGACCATTTATTTTCCTCCTTGATATTCCGATTGAGAGTATATTTCAAATGTAGCTATTTCCTCTTCTTTTTAGCAGTACTTTTGATTTCGATTACCTCTCTACCATCATAAGTACCGCAGGTGGGACATACTGTGTAGGATAATTTGAGGCTGTGGCAGCGTGAGCATTCCACCAATGCTGCAGGGGATTTGGCCAGGTGACTTCGCCTCTTACCTTGGCGCGCCTTGGGATATTTTTTCTTTGGAAGTGGTGCCATTTATACTTTGCTCTCCTTTTTTACCTGTAATAACTTATCCCACCTGTGATCGTAGGATTTATTTCTGTGCATACAGATACACGCATCATTCTCTTTGCCGCAGACAGGGCACAAGCCCTGGCAGTCAGGTTTACAGAGTAGCCTGGTAGGCGTTGTCATGATAATATATTGCCTGATTGCTTCATTTAAATCGAGTACATGACTCTCACTGATGGTAAAGTCCTCAGGTGAAAACTGAACATGTAAACCGGTATTTATATCAATAACCGGAAAATATTCCTCCTCCAGATTAAAAGTAACTTTCGTATGTGCTTGGCCCAGACAACGTGCACAGATCCCATTGATTACGGTCGACATCGTACCCATCACGAGAATCCCGTGATTTGTGCGTATAAGGGCTATCTCTCCTGTAACGTGGTTGTCTTCGTTTTCGCCGGCAAATTCATCAATATTATAACTGCGTTTAGCTCCTACCGGCTCTTTTAGAAGCTGTGCAACATTTATCTGCATGATATTAGAATTATATATAGATTTGGCTCATTATATGTTGCGTTACGTTTAATGTCAAATAAATTAACTCGTCATCAAAGCTACTTTTCATTTGAGGCATGGACGCATAGATAATAGATATATGACATTGGCAGTATAATAGGCAACATAGTGTATAATAGGCTGACGTCGGAAGTAATCAGCCAACAGAGGAATCTCATGAAAATAAAAAGGATGGAACTGTTTCCTATAACTGCGGAGTTAAACCGCCAAGACCATTTGGTGATCGGAGGCTGTGATTGTGTGAGTCTGCTCAGACGCTATGGCTCACCGCTCTATATTTTTGACGAGGCCACCATCCGCAGCCAGTGCAGAGAATTCAGGCGTGAGTTTGGCGTCAGCTATGATAATTCTACCGTCGCCTATGCCTCCAAGGCCTTTATTAGCAGGCCATTAGCAGCCATTATGGAAGAAGAAGGTATGGGGCTTGATGTCGTATCAGGAGGGGAGATGGCCGTTGCTCTCTCTGTAGATTTCCCGACAGACAGAATATATTTCCACGGTAATAACAAGACGCCCGATGAACTCCGGCTGGCCATTTCTTATAATGTCGGGAGAGTCGTAGTAGATAACTTCTATGAGCTGGATTTGCTCAATAGGCTGGCAGAGGAGAAAGAAACGAGGGTAAATATCCTGCTCAGGCTTAATCCTGGCGTGGACCCTCATACTCACAGATACACAGCTACAGGCATGCTTGACAGCAAGTTCGGTTTCCCCATCGGCACGGGCCAGGCTGAAGCAGCCGTGAGGCGGGCACTTTCCTCAAAGCATTTGAAGCTACGGGGTTTACATTTCCATCTTGGCTCACCCATAACTGAGGTCGCGCCCTACAATCAGGGTCTGGAAGTTGTGCTCAAGTTCGCTGCCCGAATGAAAAAGGATCAGGGCTATGAGATGGAGGAACTGAGCCCGGGTGGAGGTTTTCCCGCCAGGTATGTTTCGTCCCAGAAAATCCCGCCGGTTTCGGAATATGCCGAAGCTATTGTTGGCGGCCTGGTATCGTTGACCCGTGAACTTAGACTGGCCAGACCGAAACTGATCATCGAGCCGGGACGCGGCGTCGTTGCCAGAGCAGGAGTGGCCATGTATACCGCCGGTGCTATCAAGGATATACCCGGAGTAAGGAAATATGTTTGCGTGGATGGTGGTATGGGCGATAACATCAGGCCGGTCATCTATGGTGCCGGATATGAAGCACTATTAGCAAACAGAGCCAGCGCTGCCTATCAGGAAAAAGTCACAATCGCAGGCAGATACTGTGAGTCTGGCGACATCCTGATCAGAGATATTAAAATGCCCGCGATCAGCCCCGGCGATGTGCTGGCCATACCTGTGTGTGGAGCTTATTGTATACCTATGTCCAGTAACTACAACATGGTGCCACATCCAGCCGTTGTCATGGTCAATGAAGGCAGGGCACGGCTTATACGGCGACGTCAAAAATATTCCGACCTGATGAAGTACGATATTATGGGCAAAGATTGAATGTGGCAGACAGCGGGACAGGAACACATCGTCGGATTTCTGACTGAATCGATACTGCGTAACAGGATGGCTCATGCCTATCTGTTAGTCGGCCCTCCCCATGTGGGCAAGATGACGCTGGCAATTGACCTGGCAAGAGCACTGAACTGTACGGCAGAAAATGCTCCCTGCGGAATATGCCGGACCTGCCAGCGTATTGTACAGGGAAAGCACCCTGATGTGGTTATGATCGATAAAAATACGGGGCGCGATCCTTCGGAGAGAAAAAAAGCCGCCGAGATCAGCATCGATGCCATCAGGGAGTTTGTTCAGAAAGGTTCCAGCTTACCGCCCTATGAAGGCAAATATAAGGTATACATTATTGAGGATGCAGAACTGATGTCGGTGGAGGCCTCTAATTGTCTGTTGAAAACACTGGAAGAGCCTCCACCCCATGTTGTTCTGATACTGCTTACGACTGAGGAAGGAGCACTTCTGCCCACCGTGATATCACGTTGCCAGCGCTTTGAGTTGAAACCAGTTCCACTCGCGGTGATTGAGAAACGTCTGACAGAGATTCACGGACTTGCCCCGGAGAGGGTTAAGCTGCTGTCCAAGCTATCAGGGGGATGCCTGGGATGGGCGCTATTGTCTGCTGGCGATGTCAGCTTTCTTAAATCGCGCGAGGACAGAGTAGACGAGTTTGTGACATTGATTAACAAGAACTGGGATGAACGGCTGCTATATATCCAACAATTGCCATCTGACCGCCAGGTTATTGCTGAAATACTGGAACTCTGGATATCATGGTGCCGTGACGTCCTTCTAATTAAATATAACTGTGATGAAGTTGTAGCCAATATAGACCGCATCGCCGATTTAAAGGCGTGGGCAGGCATGCTGACGGTTCCTGAGATAAAGGACTTCGTAGATTGTCTGAATACTGCAATAGCCAACCTATTGTATAATGCCAACCTTCATCTCATCCTGGAGGTGCTCATGTTAGACATGCCGAGGAAAGAGAAGCGGGCAGACTCACTGTATTTTGCCGTATAATAAAGCATGGCAAAAGTTGTTGGCGTACGATTTATGCAGGCTGGCAAGGTGTACAGTTTTGAAACGGCCGGGCTTGATGTAAAGGTGAATGATCTCGTAATTGTCGAGACCAGCCGTGGCATTGACATAGGCAAGGTCGTAGTCGGAGTTAGTGAGGTAACCCAGCAGGAGAATGAGGAAGCTTTTAAACCTGCTATACGGCTGGCAACTCCTGAGGACATTGCCCATGCTCAATACCAGCGAGACCGTGCTAAGAAAGCCTTGGCCAAGACCAAAGAGCTGATCGCTAGCCTGGATCTGCCGATGAAAGCGATCTACGCCCAGTACAATCTGGATGGCAGCCACCTTATCGTGTTCTTTTACTCTGAAAAGCGCGTTGACTTCCGCGAGCTGGTACGTAAAATCAGTCATGAACTGCATACTCATGTAGAGCTACGGCAGGTAGGTGCCAGGGATGAGGCCAAGTTAATTGGTGGTGTGGGCAAATGTGGCTGCCAGCTGTGCTGTGTTAGTTTTTTGAACGAGTTTGCACCTGTGTCGATCAAAATGGCCAAGGAGCAGGACATCGCACTTAATCCTATGAAAACATCTGGATTATGTGGAAGGCTGCTGTGCTGTCTCGGATATGAGTATGAACAATACCATGAAATGAAGGGGAAGCTGCCTGAGATCGGGCAGGAAATTATAACCAAGGTTGGTAAAGCCAAGATAATTGGCCGCAACATTATCAAGGAGACATTGTTAGCTGAGCTGGAAACAGGGGTTACGATGGAATTGCCGGCTAAGGAGGCTGTCCTGGTCAATACCCACCGGCAGGAGAGCAAATAGGTTATCGCGTATGTGGCAGGTATTTCTGCCACTCAGACCTGGTTCGCAGGAATTGGTAAGGTACATAGAAGCCGACGTTGCCCGGAGCGCGTGGCTGCCTCAACAAAGGCATTCCTGCTTCAGAAGGAGTCCTATCCGCCTTTTTTCTGTTACAGGGGATGCAGGCTGTGACAACGTTTTCCCACGTATGCTGCCCATTGTAACGCCGGGGTATGACATGGTCGAGGGTAAGCTCTTTTGCCTCGCGTCCGCAGTACTGGCAAATGTATTTATCACGGTTGAATATCTCCAGTTTGGTCATCTTGCGCGGGAATGATTTCTTCTTCACCAGGTAGATCAAGCGGATCACCGAAGGGATATCGAACTCATCACTGACAGATGAAAAATGGCCACGTCCATCCTCAACCACCTCAGCTTTTCCAATCAACACCAGCACAACGGCCCTGCGCACCTTACAGATGTTCAGAGGCAGGTAATTCTCATTTAATACCAGTACAGGTTGATTAATTAGGGATTCATACACGTCAGTATCAAAATTTATTTTATTTTATCAGGAAAAACAGGCTATCTCAAAAAACAGTCTGGGATCTCAGCTCTTTGATTTACCGTGTGAGCGCGATGCAGATGATCTTCTGATATCGCCGCGATAGTCGGGTGCCCTGATATTGAAATTCAAGCTCAAGCTGGGGTCTACCATTCGCGAGCTGACCCTGTTCTCGATTTGCTCCAGATCAAGGCACGTTGTTATCACTGTAGCCAGTCTGGCGTTATATCGGTAATTGATCAGCTGGTATATTTTTTCCTGTGCCCAAGGTGTTGCAGCGTGCTCACCGAAATCATCCAGCACCAGTACAGGCACCTTTTTTATCTTCTCAAATAGAGAATCATACGAAACACGGCTATCCGGACCGAATGACGACCGCAGGTGATCCAACAGGTCTGATACCACAATGAAGAGTACTTCCCGGCCTTTTTCCCTGAGGCTATTTGCTATAGCAGCCGCTAGATGTGTCTTCCCACAGCCGTTGAGTCCCTGGAAGATCAGCCAGCCTTGGGGTGTGCGGGCGTACTCCATAGCAATAGACAGTGCCTGTTCCAGATTTTGTCTTAGTTCAGGATCGCTCAGTCTCCTGGTATCAAAATTATCGAATTTCATATTCCTGAGCAGTTCAAGGTCAAGACTATCCAAACTTTGTAGGCTGGATGACTCCTTCCTCAACACTATCACATGACTGACATCCGGATCATTGATATGTCCGGCATAATCATTATCAAATTCTTCGACGGGCATGCTGGTCGTGATCAATGTAGGCAGTCTACTGTTAAATCTGTATTCCAGCAACTGGTCAAGCTTACTCTTGGACCACAAAGTCGTACCTACATAGTTCAGATTATCCAATATCAGCAGCTTGCTTTCTTTAATCTGCTCAAATAGCTCATCATAACCCACATCGCTATTAGGACTGAATGCAGACTTAAGGTGATCCAGAAGGTCGGCCACGGTGATATAAAATACCGGTTGACCTTGAGCGATGCGAAAATTTGCCACAGCGCAGGCCAGATGTGTTTTGCCACTTCCGACCGGTCCCACCAGCACCAACCAGCCATGTGGCTCTGCAGCATATTTTTTGACCTCTTCCAATGCTCGTGCAAATAGCTTCTGGGAAGCAGCATCCTTGCTACGGCCCTCAGGCACGAGATTATCGAAGGTCAGATTGGTCAGATTACCCAGGTTACTAACGGCTTGAAGCCTGCCGGCACGTTTTTTTTCAATATCCTTTCCGGTGCACTTGCATGGAATAAGGCGGCTATAATCGGGGCTCCCATCGGGCAGCAACGGATGGACAAAACGCGCCCCTTTGCAGATAGGGCAGGATGCCTCATTTTCAACCATAGCGGGTTTGCTGCCGTCAGCGGCGGACCATATGCCCGTACTTTCCCCTGATGTACTTATCGGGATCTCTTTCTTTCCGAGCATCTCCGACATATTTTCCATCCTGTTTACCTTCTCTCTCCCATCGCTTTAATATACCATTGATATACTTCCAGTTGCGTACATTTGACCTCAGAGCAATACGAAAGGCTTCCTGTATCCATTCTGCTGGATACCTATGCTCAGCCTCCTGTAATTCCTCGGCCAGTATCGGTGTTAACAACCCGATATTCTGTTCGTACAGGTTATAGATATCAGATGACTGCTGAACGGGAACCTCGTCATTTTCCCTAATAACGATTTCAGGGATTTTCAGCTTCCCCTCGCGTATCTTTGCTATGGTATCCCGCTCAGCCTCGTTATTAATGAAGTATAATTCATCGGGCTCGTCTTTAATACTTATCGGCATATGCAACAGGACACCATGGCCTGTAGCATCTTTAAGTGCACCGACGATGGCCTCGTTCACGTCTACTCCTCCCCCTGCCAGTCCCTTGTTCAAGATAGGGTCATTATTCAGCTCTTTCAGGCTGACAAAACGCGGGTAGCCTTTTTTCCTGCTCAGCAGGAAAAATACCTGCATTACGACCTTGACTTCGGCCAGG
>DFZI01000047.1 GCA_002383665.1 Dehalococcoidia bacterium UBA4060 | reverse complement strand
CCGGCGTCTCAGCCTTTTTTATCAATATGCTCAGGCATCCCCTCGTGCGGGACAGGAAGATATCGCTGAGAGGCATAAAGGTTGCCATAAACGGAGATCCTGCAGTGAAGGATGATCTAAAAAGTGAGTTTGAGTCTGTCACAGGCGGCAAATTGATAGCCGGCTACGCCATGACCGAGACTATGCAGGCTGCAGCTCTCTCCCCTGTTATCCGTGAGGGTAAGGAGGGTGCAGCAGGGCTCCCACTGCCCGATGTGATTATGAAGGTTGTCGATGCCGGGACTGGATTGAGCGATCTGCCTACAGGCTGCCCCGGTGAGATCTGCATCAAAGCTCCCAACCTTATGCTGGGTTACTGGAACAGGCCTGAGGAGACGGCCGGCATCCTGAGGGATGGCTGGCTCTTTACCGGCGATATCGGATATATAGATGGTGACGGCTACGTTTTTATACAGGGCCGCAAGAAGGGGATGATCAATGCCAGCGGTTTTCAGGTCTGGCCGCGCGAGGTTGAAGAGGTTATTGACAGCCATCCTGCCGTGGCTGAGGTCGTCGTGGCAGGCATTCCGGATGCTAAGCAGGGCGAAGCTATAAAAGCCTGGGTGGTGCTGGCCAGAGGCAAAACGGCTACGGCGGAAGAGATACAGGACTGGTGCCGGGGAAGGCTGACCGGCTACAAGGTGCCCAGATATATTGAGTTTCGCGAGTCCTTGCCCAGGACCATGACGGGCAAAATATTGCGGAAAGCGCTGGTAGAAGAAGATCGGGCCAAGCAGAGGTCAGCTTAAGAAAACGTTGCTGGTATTTAATCTATCTCCCGGAATCAGATTAAATCAGGGGTGTGCCGCTGACCTCGCCACACCAGCAGGTGAGGCCGCCTTCTACAAATTTGACGTTATTTACTCCCGCTGCCTTAAGCGTGCAGGCGGCCTGGTAGGCACGCTGCCCGCGCCGGCACAACGTTACGATCTCCTTGTCTTTGGGAAATTTCTCCACATCGGAAGTTACCTTTGTTAAAGGCAGGAGCTGCGTCTGGGGCTTTTCCAGGCTGACCTTATCTGCTTCAAGATGTGTCCTGACGTCCAGAAGGGTGAAGTCTTCGTTGCGTGCGAGCTTCTCTTTCAGCTCGGCAGGCCTGATGCTCTGTGCACGGCCTGCGATCTTGTTGATGACCAGGTTGGCAGCATGGTGCAGGACATCCAGTGCAGTATTATAGGGTGGGGCATAGGCCAGGTCGAGGTTGGCCAATGCGTCAACGGTCATGCCCATCGTGATGGCAGTTGCCAGCACATCGATGCGTTTGATGACATCGCCTGGGCCTGTGCCCTGACCTCCCAGGATCTTACGTGTACGGCTGTCCACGATCAATTTGATGATGATTTCACTGCTACCTGCATAATATTCGGGTTTGTCAGGACCCGGCACCAGGGCAACCGCAACATCGTGTCCCAGCTCCCTGGCCTGTTTTTCCCCGAGACCTGTCCTGCCGACGTTAAAGTCCAATATCTTGACGCAGGATGTGCCAACGATGCCGGGGAAAGTGTCATCGATGCCGCAGATATTATTGGCAATCACGTGTCCGTGCTTGTTGGCGGTTGACCCCAGGGGGACAAATTCCTTTTGTCCGGAGATGATATTCAGGCTGGCCACGCAGTCGCCGCCTGCGTAAATATCCGGATCGCTGGTCTGCATGTGATTATTGACCTCAATGTCGCCGAAGCGCCCTAATTTCAACCCTGCTTCACTGGCCAGCTTTGTATCGGGCCGTATGCCAATGGCGACTATGGCCAGATCACATTCCAGCACCTCGTTTTTATCTGTGGTGGCGCTGCGTACCTGCCCGTCAACGCCCGCAAATGAAACTATTTTTTGACCGAGCTTGAGTTTGACACCTTTATCGGTCATATGCTTGGCGGTTATATCGGATATCTCCTCATCCAGCAAGGAGGCCAGCACCCTGTCCAGCGCTTCAACCACAGTAACCTCAAATCCTCTGGCTGTCAGTGCTTCTGCCATCTCGACACCGATCAGTCCCGCTCCGACGATCACAGCTTTTTTTCTGGTGGCTGCGTTGATCAGAGCTATGATTTCCTCCGCGTCTGGCACCCTTTTCAGGATGTGTATGCCCTTGAGGTCGATACCTTCAATGGGGGGCACTACAGGATGGGCGCCGGTGGAGATCACCAGTTTATCGTATTCGAGTAACCTGGTTGCATTATCATCGAGCCTGGTTACCTGTACCTTATGTGCTGTCCTGTCGATCCTTTCTGCTCTTGTTTTTAGCCATACATCGACATTATAGATTTTTTTAAAGGCTGCGGCATCGCGTACAATCAGCTCGGTACGTGCCTTGACCATGCCGGAGATAAAATATGGCAGCCCGCAGCCTGCATAAGATACCATGGTTTCATCCTGGACCATGGTAATGGAGGCGGTTGGATCGAGCCTTCGTATCCTGGCTGCCGCTTTCGGTCCGCAGGCGCCTCCACCTATAATAACGATTTTCCTAACATCGGGCATTGTATTACCTCCCCCAAATAAATATTTTCGCCGGCTGGTTTTATATCAGTGGCTTAATATTTATAGATAGTTTATTCAATATACGGCAGATGCCGGTGATATTTACCGCCTGGGTATATCCAGTATTACCTCAGCCGCCCAGCGTGCCACCTGTCCGACAACCTCGGCACAATCCTCGCCGTGCATCTCTGAGAAGACGTTGCTCTGCTTGGGGTCGGCCAGTTCATATACCTTTTCGAAATTGGTTTCCTGCAGAGCGCGGCAGGTAGTGCCGCCGTATTTATCGACAAATTTCTGATAAAGCTCCCTGATTTTTACTGCGGACTTGGCGAGGCCGGTGGCCGGGTCAATATCCTTTGCGTCCGGGTAGAGGGGCTCGTCGAAATTTGACCTGCCTGCAGCCATTCCGATAGCCATGATCGCTCCTAACAGGGCGCCGCAGACATCCATCTCACGTACGATGCCATACCCGAAAAAATTGGCGGCTTTGAAGCCATCGCTGTTATCCGACAGGTTAAATTCTTCCACCAGGGCGGCTAATGGGGTCTGACCGCAGCCCCTATACTCAAACTGGTATGAGGTTGCTTTTTGCTGTACCCTGTCCAGTATTTCTTCTCTCTCTTCCGGTGTCATGGTTCTCCTCCTTATTAAATATTAACAAGATTTAGGGACTGACGTATTATCCGTGCTTTCACCCAGCGTTTCACTTATGGTTTTGATGCTGCCTTTTCGGGCGTGCAGTTTCCCGTAGGTTTCATTATGTGGTCTGAAAAGGTTATTTTCCTTGGCCAACTCTTCCTCGGAAAGGAATACTTTAGTCGGCTCCGGTTTCTCGCCCGCCTCAACTTGCCCTTTAATGATTTTTTTGATCCTGGCCCCGACAAGCGTGGGCAGACCCATGCTTTCCGCCACAATATCTGTAATATCGAATATCTCCAATGACCTGGGTGAAAATTGTAACGCATTGCGAAAATTGGTCTCGCAGGTCGGACAACCTGTAACCATGGCTGGTATATTTGTATCGAATGCCTCATTCAGACGTCTGGTGATCACGGCATTGCCGTATTTAGGATAGCGGCTGGTATGACGTCCGCAGCAGAGTGTATCGGCCCCGTGGTGTGGCATTTCGACGACCTCCAGTCTCGGCACTGCTGCCAGTATGTGCCGGGGAGCATCGATGACTCCTCCTGCACAGGACACATGGCAGGGATCATGATAGGTAACGCTGAATTTTAACGGGAACTTCAGTTTGATTTTATCCTGCCTGATAAGCTCGTCGATGAAGTCCGTGATGTGCCTGACCTTGATGTTATACTCAACTCCGTACTGTTGGGCCAGAATGGGATAAAGGTAGCCCAGATAGTAAAAACAGCTTCCACAGGAAGTAATAAGGGTCTTGATGCCCCTTTTATGGAATTCTTCCATATTGTGTTTAAAGGTGTCTTCAATTTCGTTAATGCATCCTGCGGAATAGACGCCTCCTCCGCAGCACCATTCATCTTGGGCAAGATAGGCCGGCTCAATGCCGGCTTTATTCAAGATGCGGATGCTGTTAACGGGTAGATTGCGAGTCTCCTGGTTAAACGACGCATTGCAGCCTACCCAGTAGCCGATCTCGCCTTTGGTTGGTATGACGCCTCCGTACCCTGTAGTGCCTGCACCCCTCGGTACAAGCGGAATAGAGTATTTTGTTGCCAGCTCAAATAATTCCTGTAACTCGCCAACTGATTTAGGTTGTACTACGGCATCGGGCAAAGATTTGATCTGCATTTTAGCCACTGCCGGTAGATAACCGATGTCAGAAGAATATAGCTCCCTTTCAATCTTATGGAAGGCTACACGCCCGTCAAAAGTTTTAATAAGAGCCTCTTTCAAATCACTGTGCATGGTATTCCTTTCCAATAATATTTTGTGCTGAATTTTTAATCATTACGAAGCGGCTTACCACGGATGTCATCTGTAAGCTACATTATATTTAACAGTAGTTTGCTGCTGTAAGAATGTCAATCCTGCTGAACCATTGATTATAATTGATTTTATGATGATGATAACCTCAATGATGTGACTTTTATCATTTATTTCAGGTATTTCAGGTTTTTGTATTTATTCGCATTGGCAAATCGTTTACCATGGGCGTAGAGTAAAACAAATAAAAAAAGAGGTCGGCCATATTTCTCAAATATCACGGTTCGATCAATTTGATAGAGCACATCTTATGCGGCGTATGCGAGGATGTGCTTTTTTATGAGCATGGAAAATAGGCCACAGGCTGAGGAAGAAGTCAGCAGTATCTTTCGAAACGAAGGCATTATAGCTGGCGGGCTCGCATTGCCGGCCGATACTTCGTCTGGTCTTATCTCTCCCCGCATACAGCTCCCGGCATCATTGCTTAACTTGATGATGAGATCGTCTGATTTTGTTTATCTGGTGGATGCCGATGCCAGGTTCATCGCCGTTAATAATGCTGTCTGTCGCTTTCTTGGATACACTCTGCAGGAGATGCAGGGTATGAAGGTGCCGGATATAGATGTTACCTATGATTACCTCTCCTGGCAGAAGACATTCAAAAAGCTGAGGAAGGTGGGCTCTTTTCGCTGGGGGAGATGGCAGCAGGGCTGGTGCATGAGATAAGTAATCCACTTACCGGCATAATCGGACTTTCCCAGCTTATCCTGGAGTGTACAGACGTGCCGGACGGCATCAGGGCGGATATCAGCGGCATCAACCGGGAGGCTAACCGTGCTACAAGCATCCTGAAGGATTTCCTCATCTTTGCCCGGGGGCAGAAGCCTGATATGAGGAAGGCGGATATCAATGTGGCGATCCAGGGAGTATTGAAGCTAAGACGCAGCTATATGAGGAAGTCTGGCATCAGGGTCTACACCAACCTGGCGCAGGATCTACCTTCGCTCATGATGGATGTGGCACAGATACAGCAGGTATTTCTTAATATCATACTTAATGCCGAGTATTTTATGATCGATGCGCATAAGGGTGGCACGCTCACGGTTTTCACATCGCTACATAAAAATATTGTGCGATCCATTTTCAAGGATGATGGCCCCGGTATCCCTGCCAGGATTTTGCCCAACATTTTTGACCCGTTTTTCACTACCAAGGAGCCCGGGAAGGGCACTGGCTTAGGGCTGAGCATCAGCTATGGCATTATCAGTGAGCACAACGGCAATATTTATGCTGAAAGCATGCCCGGGCAGGGAGCCACTTTCATTGTTGAGCTTCCCGTGCCTCCTGAATAAAATCTTTCTTCCAGCCGACAGGGCATTCTGTCTATACTTGCATGGGATCATTCAGGTTGAAATTCGCCGCTTTCAATCACCTGCAGCATTATATCTACCACGTCGGCATCGTACTTTGTTCCCCGGCCGTTCTTGATCTCCTGTAGCACCTCATCGATGTCCTTTGCAGGCCGGTAAGGTCGGTGAGAACTCATTGCCTCCACCACATCACACACGCCGAGGATGCGGACTTCGAGGCTTAACTTATCACCGCTGATGCCGTGAGGGTAGCCTGAGTCATCCAGCCGTTCATGGTGATGTACTGTCAGATGGGAAGACAGGGTATTGCGGAGGCCCGATCAAAGCGGCCACAAGCAGCGGTCGATACCTATTGCTATATATAAATTAATTGGCAGTGTCGGTTTTCCACTTATATTTTTGCTCTGGACTGTAGGTAAAGCTATACTGTTATTCAGGAATCGAAAAAACGGGCATACAAATTATGATACGGATTTTAACTGTTTTAATCTTACTTTCCTCCGTATTAATGGGAGCTTGTTCGCTGTTGCCTTTTGCTCCCGGTACTGAGCTAATGGTGCAGGAGGTGCCCCCTCCACAGGTCATGCTGTTCAGGGCAGACCAGTCCAATCTGGAAAACGGTGCATCTACAACGTTGCGTTGGGAGGTTACGGGAGCCGAAAGAATAGTTATCGATGGTGGTGTGGGCAGCGTGGAAGCCAGCGGCAATGTTCAGATCAAGCCTTCCGGCCTTTCCGCCTACAACCTGACTGCCACCAATGCAGGTGGGACTGTGGTCAGCTCAGTCATCATCAATGTCAAGCCTTTTATTAAAGTGGCCAGTACTGCTGTCACGGCCTCGTCCTCCTCATCCCCATCTCCGTCCCCTGATGCCCTGATCGTGCTGCCGAAGCTGAATGACAATGAGGAATATGTATTTTATGGAGATGCCGTGATGGTGGGTGCAGACGAACATTATATCATCCTGCGCAACAATCCGTCTGCCCGCAATCCTACGTGGGAGCAACTTAAAGCTTTTCTCCAATCTGATACAACTGACAAATGGAGCTATGTGCCAGGCAAGTTTACCTGTGGTGATTTTGCTGAAAGATTGCACAATAATGCCGAGGATGCTGGCATACGTGCCGGGATTGTAGCTGTGGAGCTGCAGGCGCCCGGCGATGAGGTCATTGTCAATCACTCACTGAACATGTTCGAGACCACGGATAGAGGCCTTGTGTATATCGATGATACCTCATCCTCCCAGGGCTTTTATGCCGACAAGATTGTGAACGTGTCGGTGGGTGGTGAGTATGCTCCGGTATCCATCTTTCCACAGCCGGGACAGATGCAGACCTGGCCCAGCATGGGCAGAGTGCTGGCCTTCGATATCCGGCAATGGTGAAAATAAGGGAAAAGGAGACTTCTTCGGTATGAGCAAGTTCATAGATAAGCTGGCGAATTTGAATAAGGCCATGATCCCGCCTCTGGGATTTGGAAGGTCGAACAATGAAGAAAAGCCTGAGCCTATGCTGCTCATGGTGGAACTTGCCGGAAAAAGCGCTGACGAGATCAGGGACCTCATGGCTGCCGGGGTAGCTGCAGGATTGGTAGATATCTCCGGACTAACTGCGGGCGTACTGTCAAAGTTGAGCAGTGCTGGACTGCCTGTGGGGTTGTTGTTATCCAACGGTAAACCGGCTGGGATGAAGGTAGCCAACGGTGGAATCGATTTCATCGTCTACGGGCCAGAATTGCCACTCAGAGCTTTTGAGGGATGGACTTTGGAGCAGACAGGAAAAGTGCTAAGTCTGGATCTGGCGGCCGATGCTGGGCTGATGCGCTCAGTAAACAACCTCTATCCCGGTGTGGATGCTGTGCTGGTGGATCTGACAGCATCTCCCTTCATGGTTGGGCATATGATGTCCTGCCGGCGTGCTGCTGATTTCAGTGGCCAGCCCATCATTGCGCGGACAGGCAACTCCCTTTCGGTAGTGGAGCTTACTGCCCTGCGTGAGGCCGGTGTCAAGTGCCTTTTGCTTAGCGCTGCTACACATGCGGAGGAGGTGAAGGCACTATCTGAAACTATAAAAGCGTTGCCTAAACCGGCCCGGAAAAAGGGTCCAAAGGATGTCCCCCTTGTGCCAATCATAGGGGTGGTACCGGAGAAAGAGGAGGATGGTGGTGATGGTGATGGCGATGGCGATGGCGATGACGGTGATTAGCGCTGTGTCGTTTGACCATACAGACTTGAGAGCATAATGTCCGCTGACTTCTGGCTGTTCATCCTGACCACGGTAGGCATCTCACTGTCAGGCGTGATGCTGCCCGGCCCTCTGACCGCAGCCACTATCGCCAGTGGCTATCGTAACAGGGATGCCGGACTGATGATTGGCGTCGGACATGGGATTATTGAGCTGCCTATCATAGCCCTTGTCTATTTCGGCTTTGCTGCTTATTTGAGTATGCCTGTAGTCAGGCAGGTAACTGGTGTGGCCGGAGGCCTGCTGCTGGTTGTGATGGGTTCATTGATTTTTTTTACATTTAAAAATCCGGTGGAAGCGGCTGACAGGCTAACCCATAGCCCGCTGGTGACAGGCATGCTCATGACGGGGGGAAACCCTTACTTCCTGCTATGGTGGGCTACTATTGGCGTAACGCTGATAGCCATGGCTGCTACATTTGGCGTGATGGGGATGGCGGTCTTTGTGATTTTGCATCTGGCCTGTGACATCGGCTGGGATCAGTTTCTCTCGGTCACAGTATACAAGACCAAGCACCTGTGGACTCCGCGCGTGCAAAAAATAATCTTTTCGATCTGCGCTCTCGTTTTGATTGGCTTCGGGATTTATTTTGGTGTATCGGTCTTTCTTTCCGCTTAGTAGCTATGCTGCAGAGCCTGGAAATATTTGCCTTCGGTCTTAATTGATGGAGCGATCACCAGCTTTGATTTCTGAAACTCTCTCATTGTGAGTGCGCCGCAGACACCCATGGAATTGCGCAGTGCGCCCACATAGTTCTCCGTACCATCCGTGCGTGAGCTGGGCCCGAAAAGTATCCTTTCCAGTGTTGAGTTGACCGTGGTCCTGATGCGGGTGCCTCTGGGCAGTGTGGCGGAGGGCTGTGACATGCCCCAGTGATAGCCTTTGCCCGGCGCTTCAGCGGCGCGTGTGAGGATGGAACCGAAAACTACACCATCAGCTCCTGCAGCGAAAGCCTTGCACATATCGCTGCCGATGCGGATACCACCATCAGTGATGACCGACACGTAGCGTCCGCTTTCCTTGAAATAGACATCGCGGGCGGCTGCGCAGTCGATGGTGGCGGTCACCTGTGGAACGCCCACCCCCAGCACCTCACGTGTGGTGCAGGCGGCGCCGGGGCCGATACCCACCAGCAGCCCGTCTATACCTGTCCGCATAAGCTCGAGTGCTGAGGAGTATGTGACGGCGTTGCCCACGATAACGGGGACGTGTAGCTGGTGGCAGAGATCGGTGAAGCTCAGGCCGCGGTAGCTCTTGGAGATATGGCGTGCGGTTGTGACGGTGGACTGCACAACTATAATATCAGCCCCTGCCTCTTCAGCCAGGGGCGCGAGCTTCTTGGTATTGGCCGGTACCAGGGAAATAGCGCAGATTGCGCCGGTCTTCTTTATTTTCTTGATACGTTTGGCAACGAGGTTTTCCTTGATCGGCTCGCTGTAGATTTTCTGCATGAGGGCGGTAACTTCACTATCAGGGGCCTGAATGATCTCAGCCAGGGTTTCCTCGGGATTTTCATACCTGACTTGAATGCCGTCGCAGTTCAGGATGGGCAGCCCGCCGGCCTTGCTGAAGGCGATGGCAAAATCGGTGTCCACCACGGCATCCATGGCCGCTGCCACAATGGGTATGGCGAATGTGATATCACGGATTTTCATCTCTATATTAGTCTGATCGGGATTGGCTGTGACATCTCCGGGCACGATGGCAACCTCATCGAAGCCGTAGGCCCTTTCCAGTTCCTTAAATTTAGGTAAAGACATAATAGACCTCAGAAAATGGTTAGCGGAAACTATAACAAAACCAGGCATAATAAGTCAAGCTTGTGTAAGCGTCAAAATAAGTGTGCTTGTAGACCCTCACTGCTGAATTGGGATATAATAATGGGCGTAATTGTGCCGGTTTTGTATATCGTAGCCACACCTATTGGGAATCTCGAGGATATCACGCTCAGGGCTTTGCGTGTGCTGGGCGAGGTGGACCTGATAGCGGCGGAGGATACCAGGACGGCACGCAAGCTCCTTAACAGGTACAACATCAAGACACGGCTAACCAGCTATTTTGAGCATAACAGGCAGGAGAAGATGCCACGACTGCTGGAGATGCTGGCAGAAAAGGATGTTGCCCTCATATCGGAGGCAGGCATGCCTGGCATCAGCGATCCGGGCTATGAGCTAATCCGGGGAGCTATCGGACGGGGATTAAAAGTTGAAGTCCTGCCGGGGGCATCGGCACTGACGACTGCTATGGCTGTTTCGGGGCTGCCCACTGACCAGTTCCTCTATCTGGGTTTCCTGCCGCGCAAGAAAGGAGAGAAGAGGAAACTACTCTCAGAGGTAAGCAGTGAAACGCGGACAATCATCTGCTTCGAGTCGCCTCACAGGGTGCAAGATTCGCTGCAGGCCATGCTGGAGACGCTGGGCGACAGACAGGTGGCCGTCTGCCGTGAGATGACCAAGCTGCATGAGGAAGTCTATCGTGCCAGTCTCAGCGAGGCTGCCGTATACTTCAAGCAGGCACGAGGCGAGTTTACCATTGTTGTACAGGGCAATAACGATATAAAAAAATCCCGGCGTAAAGCCGGAGCAAAATCAAAAGAGGTGACTGAATATGCAAGGGAGATTCCGCAGGGGGGCAAGCTCAATCGGCACGGCAAAGTGCGACGGCTGTGAGCGTACCATAATGCACGGCGAGGTCTATCTGGCCATTGATGAAAAGCCGTCAGATAAATATAAGGAAGAGACCGTCTATATCGATGATATTGAGTGTTCCGAGTGTGGTAACAGGATTGAGAAGGGAGAACAGTACATGTTGTCCATTGAGGGCGAGGCCGAAAAGGTCTATTGCCATAATTGTCTGAAGAAGAAGGGTGGTGAGACCTTCCGCAAGAAGAACCAGGGCGCTTTGCTCAAGTTTGAAAAATCCAAGACCGAGAGCAGAACATTGCGCTTCTGCAGGGACTGCTGTGAAAAATGCAAAGCCGGCATGGAGAAAAAGGAAAAAGGAGAGCAGTTCTTTACCGTCTTTACTACCAGGACCGGTAAATAAAGACAAGGGGGTGCCTCAGTTGCCGGAAAGTATCCTTGTTGCAGTTGCTTGGCCGTATGCCAACGGCTCTCTGCATCTCGGCCATATCGCAGGTTGCTATCTGCCGGCTGATATCTTTGCCCGTTACCATCGAATGAAGGGGAACAATGTCCTCATGGTCTCTGGCAGTGATGTGCATGGCACACCCATTACTTTGAGGGCGGAACAGGAAAATACTACTCCGGCACAGGTGGCAGCCAGGTATCATAAGGAGTTCCTGGAGTGCTGGCAGAAGCTGGGTATCTCCTTTGATCTTTATACACATACGGATACTGAAAACCACCGCGAAGTTACGCACGATATATTTAATACCCTGCTGGGGAAGGGGTACATTTTCAGGGATACCATGCCACAGGCTTATTGCCCCCAATGCCAGCGATTTTTGCCCGACCGCTATATCGAGGGCACCTGTCCCCTGTGCGGATATGAGGGTGCCCGCGGTGATCAGTGCGACGGGTGTGGTCATACGCTTAATCCTGCCGACCTGCTTAATGTGCGCTGCAGAAACTGCGGCGCTACACCCCGTTTTGAGGATTCCGAGCATTTTTTCTTTAAGTTGAGCGCATTTGAGGAGAGTCTGAGACAGTGGATCGCCAGCCGGAACGGCTGGCGGGCTAATGTGCAGAAGTTTACGCTGGGCTTTCTGGAGGGAGGACTGAAGGATCGTGCTATAACCCGCGATATTGAATGGGGTATAACCATACCCCAGCCCGGCTTTGAAAAGAAGCGTATCTATGTCTGGTTCGAGGCTGTAATCGGCTACCTCTCGGCCAGTAAGGAATGGGCCAGGACAACGGGCAAGCCTGAAGCCTGGAAAGACTGGTGGACTGGTGAAAACAGGGCCTACTATTTTATCGGCAAGGATAATATCCCCTTCCATACTATCATCTGGCCTGCCATGCTGATGGGCTATGGTGGGTTAAGCCTGCCATACGATGTTCCCGCCAATGAGTTTCTGACAATTGAGGGCAAAAAGCTTTCCACCAGCCGTAATTGGGCGGTGTGGTTGCCGGATTTCCTGGCACGTTATGACCCCGACCCATTGCGTTACTACCTGTCTATCAATATGCCTGAGACTGGCGATACCAATTTTTCCTGGCAGGAGTTCCTGCGCAGGAATAACGATGAGCTTGTGGCAACCTATGGCAACCTGGTTCATCGCGTGCTGACCTTCGCCTGCAGAAACTTTGATGCCGCAGTGCCTGAGCCCGGCGAGCTGGATGATGCAGATAAGGGACTGCTGCAGAAGGCAGACAGGGCCTTTACGGAGGTCGACCGCAACCTCTCCCGGTGCCATTTCAAGGAAGCACTGAAAATAATTATGGCGCTGGCACAGGATGTCAATCGCTACCTGGATGATACTGCGCCCTGGAAGATGCTCAGACAGGATCGGCTGGCGGCGGGCAGGTCGATTTATATTGCGCTATGTGCCATTTCGGCGCTTAAGACACTGCTCTATCCCTTCCTGCCTTTCACTTCTCAGAAGCTGAATAAATACCTGGGATTTGAGGGGGATGTCGGAGCTGCAGGCTGGAAGTTCCAGATGCCGCTGCCCGGCCAGAAGCTGTTGCAGCCTCTACCGCTCTTCATCAAGCTTGAAGACAGGATCGTTGAGGAGGAGATGGGCCGTTTGGGAAGTGGGGGCAGTGGATGACACTGGAAGAGATCTATGGTCCTGTAAAAGATGACCTCAAGCTGGTTGAAGCTATGCTTGGGCAGATAGCCGGAAGCGATATACCGCTGCTTTCCGATATGCTGGAGTTTGCCCTGCTCAACGTGGGCAAAAGACTCAGGCCGGCAGTCACATTGCTGAGCGGCAAGTTCTATAACTATGACCTGGATCTGCTGGTGCCGATGGCGGCTGCGGCAGAGGTATTGCATATCGGCACGCTGGTGCATGATGATATGATCGACAGTTCGGCGATGCGCCATGGCAAACAGGCCGTCTACCGAAAATATGGCGTTAATAATGCCATCCTGCTGGGCGATTACCTTTTTTCACGTGCCGGAAGCCTGGCAGCTATGACCGATAACCTGCGTGTGATCAAACGTTTTTCCGAGACATTGATGACGATCTCGGGCGGGGAGTTGAGAGAAGGCAGGGTCGGTTTTGACCCTTGCAGCGCCAGAGATAATTATTATCAGTGGATCAGGGACAAGACAGCCTGCCTGTTCGTCATGGCCGCTGAATGCGGGTCGGTTTTAAGCGGTTGCCCGGAAGGCCAGGTAGCCGCCCTCAAAGATTATGCTCTTAACTTTGGTTTAGCCTTTCAGATCATAGATGACATCCTGGATTTTGTGGGCGACCAGAGTATCCTCGGCAAACCCATCGGCTCTGATCTGAGTGAAGGCGCCATAACATTGCCATCAATCATCTATTCTGAGTTGAACCCCTCTGATAGTATCATCAGTGAGATCATCATTCAGCGCAGGAAAGAATTGGTCCCGCAGGCTGTCGGGAAGGTGCGTTCATCGGGTGTGATAGACGATTGCAGGAAGATTGCCGGGCAATTCTATCTCAAAGCCTGTAATTCTCTGGAAAAGCTGCCTGATTGTCAGGCCCGCAGGTCGCTCGCAGCACTGGCAGAGTTTGTGATAGACAGGGAATGGTGATCAGGAAGCGGCGGTGGCTTCAAAGCTGGCCACCGGCAGGGGGTCATTGAGCAGCTTCTCGAAGGTCACATCATCGATGGTCTCTTTCTCCATCAAGTATTCGGCAACATATTTTAGCCTGTCCTTGTTTTCCATCATGATCTCGGTGGCCTTGTCATAGGCTTCCTTGACCAGTTGCTCGATCTCTTCATCGATGGCCTCTGCGAACTTGTCGCTGTAGTTCTGCTGCTCGTGGATTTCTTTGCCCAGGAAGATCATCTCTTCGCGCTTGCCAAATGTGCGGGGGCCGAGATTCCGGCTCATGCCGAACTCGGTTATCATGCGGCGGGCGATGGTTGTAACCTTCTCAAGATCGTTCTGTGCACCGGTGCTGAGTTCGTTAAAGGCCACTTGCTCTGCCGCACGACCGGCCAGAGCTACCACCATGCTGTCCTTGAAACGGTTGTAGGTATCAAGGTGGCGCTCTTCATTGGGCAGGAACCGGGTCCAGCCGCCCATCATACCACGGGCTACAATTGAGATCTTGTGTACAGGGTCTGCATTCGGCAACTTCTTGGCAGCAAGAGCATGACCAACTTCGTGATAGGCGATCAACTCCCGTTCGCTCTTGGTTATGACGCGGCCCTTCTTCTCGGGTCCGGCGATGACGCGGTCAATGGCATCCTCCATTTCCTTGATGGTTATATCCTTGCGGTTACGGCGTGCAGCCAGTATAGCGGCCTCATTAATGAGGTTGGCCAGATCGGCGCCGCTGAACCCAGGGGTCTCCCTGGCGATGATATTTAAGGCAGTCTCTTTATCCACGATCGGTTTGCCCTTAGCGTGCACCATCAGGATCGCCTTACGTCCATTGATATCGGGCTGGTCGATAACAATATGCCGGTCAAAGCGCCCTGGCCTGAGCAGGGCAGGGTCAAGGATGTCCGGCCTGTTAGTGGCTGCCAGAACGATCACGTTGGTGTTGCTATCGAAACCATCCATCTCAACAAGTATCTGGTTTAGCGTTTGCTCGCGCTCGTCATGACCTCCGCCCAAGCCTGCACCGCGGTGGCGGCCGACGGCATCAATCTCATCCACGAAAACAATACAGGGGGCATTGCGCTTGGCATTATCGAAAAGATCGCGGACACGTGAGGCACCTACGCCGACAAACATCTCTACAAACTCACTGCCGCTGATGGAAAAGAAAGGAACTCCCGCCTCACCGGCCGTGGCCTTGGCGATAAGAGTCTTGCCGCAGCCCGGTGGTCCTACCAACAAAAGTCCGCGTGGTATGCGTGCACCCAGAGCTTGGAATTTCTGCGGCAACTTGAGAAACTCCACCACTTCCTGCAGCTCACCCTTCGATTCATCCACGCCTGCTACATCAGCAAAGCTGACAGCAGGTTTGTCACCGCTTGCCATCCTGGCACGGCTTTTACCGAAATTGAAGGCTTGTGTATTGGCACCGCGTGCCGAACGGAAGAGGAAAAACAGTAGTGCGCCAAAGAGGACCAGCGGCACTAAGCTGAGCATGATGCTGCCCCAATCAAACCCCCCGGTTACGACCTCGAACTTGATGCCGCCCTCGCCGAGCTTGACGCCCTCAGCTTTGAGACTATCCAGCAGCTCCTTGGTACTGCCGACAAAGGCGGCTTTGAAGGCAGGCCTGTCATCTTGGACGCCTATGATATTATTCCCGTCCTGCTGTATCACAGAGATCTGGTTGGACTTGGCGTTGTCCAAAAAAGTGTAAAAATCAACTTCCTTTGGCCCCTTGTTGACGGGAAAGAGGCTAAAGGCCAGAGCCAAAAGCGTAACTAATATAAGCAGGTATAGAAGGCTACCCTGCCACCATTTTGCTTTCATTATTACACCTTGTCGAAAAACCTGTGATTATTATAGCAAATACAGGGCCGGTAACAAAAAGCAGGTCGTATAAGAAGACTATACAGGTATTACGAACTTTATCCTATTTTAACTAACTTAAGACAGACAGGACAAAACCGGCCTATCTCTTAAGGCCAGGGCAGCACTTTGGGGTTGAGTTTAAGTTCCTTCATGCCCGATTCTTTGAGGACGCCCAGTGCCTGTTTAAGATGCCTGCGCTGTTCCTCTGTGAGCTTGGACAAAACATGCTTGATACCCTCTTTTTTCATAGCCTGATTAAGCGCGTTCTGGCCCTTTGTGGTCAGAGTTACACGGATGAGGTTTTTTCTTTCCATGTTCTTGGCACGTTTGATGAGGCCCTGCTTTTCCATCCGCATCAAAATGCCTGATATTGAGTGAGGCTCCCGCAGGAGCATCCTGGAGATTTTCGCTGGCGTCACATCTTTGCCCATCGCATCAACCAGGAATAATATCTGGGCTGAAGTCGCCGATAGATTCTGTCGGAGTAGCTCGCGCTCCCTGACTTTTATTAAAATGTCTGCCACCTGAAGCAGGTAGGAAAATAGTGTATAGTCTTTATCCGCTTTGATAGCCTGAGCCATTTCAATGTTCCTCCGCTATTATTTAGTTTCCTAAATGATACTGAGAGTCTGAATTCATAAAAACCGACCTTATTCTGATTTTGCAATCAATTAACTTGCATAAGTGCATTATGACAGAAAATGTCTAAATGTCAAAATGAATTTCCCTCAAACTTAAGCGCATACGTTAATCCACGATCAATAGCAGGTTGCTGGTTGTTTTTTATGATGAGGCAAGCTGACGTTGTTCAATTCAGGCTAACTATAATATAATAATAAGAGATATACGAAAGTAACCATCTCAGCGAGGAGAAATTTCTGAAGCCGATTGATATAGCCCGTTGCAGCGTAGAAGTTGCCTCGAATAAGCAGGCAGAGGATGTGGTTCTACTCGATATGCGTAGTGCCTGCTCATTTACCGATTACATAGTGATTTGCAGCGGTGAAAGCGACCGTCAGCTTGATGCTATTCACAATGAGATACTTGATACCCTCAGGAAAGAGTCTGTAATACCGTACCGCAGCGAAGGGCGCTCAGAATCGGGGTGGATACTGCTGGATTACCTGAGCGTAGTTGTACATATATTCTCAAGGGATATGAGGAGCTTCTACGACCTGGAGAACGTGTATGTAAAGGCGCCCAGATTGCTCAGTATTCAGTAAGCCACCTGTCGATATCACGCTGATAGCTCAGTATTTCCTCCGGTTGGAAAAAGATGCCGATTTCTTTCTTGGCATTTTCCGGTGAATCGGAGCCGTGGATCAAGTTATGTTCCATATTGATGCCGAGGTCTGCCCTGATCGTACCAGGAGCGGCCTTCTTGGGATCGGTAGCCCCCATCGTTTGTCGGGCGGATTCGACGGCCTTTTCACCCTCCAACACCGCTGCAATAATGGGACCTGAAGTAATGAAGCTAACAAGATCCTCGAAGAAAGGCTTCTCTTTATGTATGGCATAGTGCTTTTCCGCCAGTGCTCTGTCCATCCGGAGCATCTTTAAAGCAACGATCTTTAAACCGCGCCTTTCCAGCCTTGATAATATCTCCCCTGCCAGGCACCTCTGCACCCCGTCAGGTTTGACTAAAATGAGTGTCTTTTCCATTTTGTCCTCGTTATTGAGTTTATTCTCCGGCGCATATTTTACCATATATATCCGTTGCCATTTATAATCGCTGCCTGTTAACCGCTGTTACACGAAGGATGTTGTGACGGTGATAGTCAGTACTTCTTCTTGCGCTGTGTTATAGGTGGCTGGCGCAGATAAATTGGCTGAAGTGAGGCGAGGTTGTCAGGGCCATCTGATTGCAGTCGTTGCCAGCCCAGCGCTGCCAGCATCGAAGGCTTTCGCTGTCGTGCTTCCGGGCTAGGTATTATAGCCTTTTCTCCCATCACCAATCTCAAGGAGATAAGGGATGTCTCGCTCAACTCCCCACAAAATACGGTTGTTTCCATGATTTCCGCCGGCAGTTTATCAATGGTAGTGATATGTTCCTCTATCAGGCATTGCCATTCGTTGTTGAACTTGTAAAGAGCGGCAGCGACCTCGCCGCGACCGGCGTCGTGAAGGGGACATATGGGAAGGGAGGTAAAGGCAAAGGGATAGGCTTCGATAGCTAGTGTGCCAATGCCTTTAAGGGGGACATTAAGCTCAAAGGATAACC
Source organism: Dehalococcoidia bacterium UBA4060 (assembly GCA_002383665.1). GTDB lineage: Bacteria > Chloroflexota > Dehalococcoidia > GIF9 > UBA5629 > UBA6808. The sequence continues at coordinate 25,813 of DFZI01000047.1, read as the reverse complement.
CCTTGGCGGCACTGATGCCGGCACGTAATCCGTTAAAGCTACCAGGCCCGATGGCAACGAATATAGCCGTAACTGTTTGTAGATCAGCGCTGGCGGTTTCCAACAGCTTGGTGATATTGGGGTAAAGTTCAACGGTGTGGTTCTGACCCGGCTTCCAGATGATCTCAGCTAGAAGCTCTCCCTGTCGTGAAAGGGCGAGCCCGCCCCAGTCAGTTGATGTATCTATTGAAAGTTCCATGCTACCTCGCTCTTGTGGCCAAGGGATTCTCTTAGCCTCCGGACCAGTTCTGAATAACGCTCACCGTGGGAGATGAAGGTGATGCGGCGTTTATCGCTGCCCAGGTCTTCGAGCTCGATTGAGAGATTCTCCGCAGGCAGAACACCGCTGCCCTTTTCAGCCCATTCTATAGCACAGACGGAATTGTTGTTAAAATATTGCTCTACACCGATGTCGACGATCTCTTCGATCCTGTCCAGACGGTACAGGTCGAGGTGGTAAAGCATCAGTCGCCCATGGTATTCCCTGGCGATCATGAAAGAGGGGCTACAGGCATATTCCTTTACGCCAAGTCCAAAGCCGATGCCCTGTACCAGGTGGGTCTTGCCTGTGCCGAGGTTGCCGGTGAGGAGATATACCTCGCCACCGGAGGCTAGGCTGCCCAGCAGCCTGCCCAGATTGCGGGTCTCCTGGGGACTGCCCGTATAGACTGTCAATTTGCTCTCCATACGAAACCTTTTAAGATCTGTAGTGGTCCCATCCTCTGTGATCCATTTTAATTTCCTTCCCCTGCCTGTCCAGGACAGTTACCTTGCCTGTTTTAGCTGAAGTTATCTCGCCTATGACGTTAACCGGGAGAGACAGCCTTGATCTTGCCTTTCTCAGGGTGTTGCTGTCCGCGGTGAAAAGCAGGCAGTAGTCTTCCCCTCCCGAAAGTGCCAGTTGCAGGTAATCATGAGGGAAGTAGCGTTTGAGCAGAGGGTGACAGGGGATGGAACCTGCGTAGATAACAGCACTTTTCTTGCTCGCCTCGCAGATATGTCCGAGATCGATCAGCAGGCCATCACTGATATCGATAGTGGCTTTTACACCCAGCGCTGATAGTGCCTCGCCCGCCTCTATCTGGGGGGATGGGTGAAAATGGGCGTTGTAAAAAAGTTTCCTGGCGGTAGGGGACAGATGTATTGACGATGAAGCAGCCTGCAGGCCGGCAGCAGACAGGCCGGGGTAGCCTGTAACTGCTATTAGATCCCTTGCTGCAGCAGCCGACCGTACCATGGGGTAACCTTCACAATTGCCGGTCATAGCGACGGTTATGGAAAGCTTGTCAGCAGCGGAGATATTGCCGCCCGCTATGGTTACTCCGTAAAGGTTGCAGATTTCAATTATGCCCCTGTACATAGATAGTACGTTTTCCACTCTGTGGTGTGCGGGCAGAGCCAGGGAGATGAGGGCGTAGCAGGGCCGGCCTCCCATGGCGGCAACGTCGCTAATATTGACGGCAATTGCTTTCCAGCCGAGGTCGTGCCAGCTTATGTGCGACAGATCGAAGTGGATGCCCTCTACCAGCATATCGGTGGTGGCCAGCTCTATGCCCCCCCTCTGTTTCCAGGCGGCTGTATCGTCCCCCATACCGATGATGAGCTGGCTGTCGCAGGGGGATTGCTTCTGACCCATGCGGTTGATCAACCGCATGATTTTGCTGATAAGACCCGTCTCACCCGCTTCGGATATAAGCATGGCGTGATTATAGCATAGGCCGACTGATGTCTACGAAAGGATTCAGGCTCTCTTGCCAGATGTCAGTGCCATGTATATAATGCAGGAAAATATCACCAGGAAGGTGAAAAATGCAGCAGATGGTTGTATGTCCTAATTGCGGCTCTCAGAATTCTGCCGGTCAGCAGTTCTGTATGTCATGTGGGGCACACCTTGCAAATACACAACGACCTGAATCGCACACGCCCATTGTAACCGGTGTGGTCAATCCTGCTCCAATCGCGGCATCTGTCAGTCCCATGTTGCCCCAAACGGCTGTGCAGGCCCGCACACAGAGCCGGGTTGAAGTCAAACCGACGTGGGGTTTGGCCTGGGGTCTTTTGTGGCGCATGGTGTTTATATGTATTTTTGTGGTTGGTGCAGCTTTCCTGATCTATATGCTGGTCAGACTGGTCATGGGTTATAATGATGTTTTTGGAGCATGGTAGCTCCTGCCGGTCTTTCACCGGCACAGCCATGTGGATCCTAAGAAGAGCAATCTCCTAATAATTATATTACTACACTAATTAACTGATTTAAGTGAGAGGAAAATTGTAAAGGCATGTCGAAGAAAGGTAAAAAAGCACACAGCCAGACCAAAGGCAAAGTAAAGAAAAATAGGCCGGCCCAGGGTATACCATGGTACAGGAACAGAAACATCGTATTGACGATCGGCTCCGTTATCGTTATTGCAGGGGTAATATTGACCCTGGGGCTAATAGGAGTGATTAAAATGCCATTTGAACAAGCGAAAAATTCCCCCGACAGCAGCAGCCTCAAGTCGCCCATACCTATGATCATAGATTTGAACAAAAAATATACTGCCACGATCAAAACGGCCAAGGGTGATATTGTCCTGGAGCTTTATCCCAAGGATGCACCCGTCACCGTGAACAATTTCGTTAGCCTGGCTAGGAAGGGGTTTTATAACGGTCTGACCTTCCATCGTGTTATACCCGGTTTTATGGCGCAGGGTGGTGATCCCAACGGCAATGGCACAGGAGGGCCTGGATACAAATTTCAGGATGAGTTCAGCCAGCGCAAACATATTACAGGCGCTCTTTCCATGGCCAATTCTGGCCCGAATACCAACGGCAGCCAGTTTTTTATCTGCTATGCGCCGCAGCCGCATCTGGACGGCAAGCATACCGTGTTCGGCCAGTGCATTGCCGGTATGGATGTGCTGAATAAGCTTGTTAATGGTGACAAAATGATCGAGGTTATCATAACCGAGCAATAGCAGTACAAAGACACTTTTTATAGGGTGGGTGGGCGTTGTTTTATGCTATAATCCGGTTTCCGTGAGATACCTTATAATCGCTGATGTTCACAGCAACTTGGAGGCTCTTCAGACTGTGCTGGAGGCTGCAAAGGATCATGGTGGTTTTGAGAGGGTATGGTGTCTGGGAGATATTGTAGGATATGGTCCTGATCCGGTGGCCTGCTTGGAGCTGGTAAGACAGTTTGATCCGGTGTGCGTCTGTGGCAACCATGACCAGGCCGCCACGGGCAAGATCGATGTCGGCGACTTCAATGCGGATGCCGCCATGGCTAACCGCTGGACATCAGATATGCTCTCCGATGAGGATAAAAGATACTTGGTGAATCTTCCCGAAAAGATAAACGAAGACGATTTTATGCTTGTGCATGGCAGCCCCCGTCTGCCGGTATGGGAATATATCGCGTATGCATTTACGGCAGCGGACAATTTCGAGCATTTCAGTACGCATTATTGCCTGGTGGGGCATACGCATATGCCATTTGTTTTTGAAGAGGATGGCCTGATGGTTAACGAGGGCTATATGAGTGACGGCGATATGCTGAGGTTGGGTGAGAAACGTCTGATCATTAATTCCGGGAGTGTTGGCCAGCCGAGAGACCATGATCCCCGTGCGGCCTTCGGCATATATGATTCGGATAAAGGAGAGATCTATCATTACCGTGTTGAGTATGATGTTAAAACAACCCAGGCCAAGATGGAGAAAGCAGGCCTGCCCGTGGCTCTGATCAACAGGCTGAAATTTGGTGTATGACCTTGAAAAGTGTATCGGCAGGAAGTAGTATTATAGCTGGGCCGTGCTAAGCGGGGAACTAGCGGTGCCCTGTACCCGAGATCCGCTATAGCGGGGACGAATCCCGGCTCGAGGTGTTATTTTTTGATACTGCAGGGGACAAGCGGCGTTGAAGGTCGGGTCCTGTGCGGCGGAGAGCTATGAACCCCGTCAGGTCCGGAAGGAAGCAACGGTAAATAGTAGACTCCGGGTGACGCAGGTATACCTGGTCCGAGTTGGCTGGCCTGAGCAAGCCGAAGAATATCATCGACAGCCGGTGCACGGCCCATTTGATTCAGATAAACTTATTAATGTGCCGCAAAAAAAAATCAAACATTTTGATCACGCCGGGCGGCTATTGCACAGCACCGGGATAAAGGCCAGGAAGAGCCTTGGACAGAATTTCCTGATTGATAATAGCGTCAGGGATGCCATAATCAATGAGGCAGGGTTATCTGTCGGTGATACAGTCATTGAGGTGGGGCCTGGTATGGGTGTGCTTACGGGGGAGATAGCCAGGAGGGCAGGCAGGGTAGTTGCGGTGGAGCTTGACGGTAGCCTGGCCAGATATTTGCAACAGAAGATGAAAAGACTGGGAAATGTGGAGGTAATCTGTTCAGATATACTCAAGTTGGACCTGATGGATGTGTTGCATGGCTCCGAAAACTACAAGGTTGTTGCCAATATTCCTTATTATATAACCTCTCCTGTATTGCATTATTTTATGAATGCAGTGAAGCGGCCATTGTTGATGATTATTATGATGCAGAAGGAAGTTGCCGAAGCAATCACTGCCCCGCCGGGCAGGATGAATTTTCTGTCTGTGAGCATGAGGATATACAGCCACCCGTCGATCGTATGCCGGGCGCCGGCAGCCAGCTTTTATCCTGCTCCCGCGGTGGATTCGGCTGTTGTGAGGTTTGATATGCTGCCAAAGCCTGCCGTTAATGTGGAAAATCCGGAAAATTTTCTGCAGCTCATTCACTATGGCTTCAGCGCACCTCGCAAGATGATACGTAACTCGTTGGCGATCGGCCTGAAGATGGAGCCGGATGAAGCCGATAAGATATTGTCTGATGCGGGCATAGATCCACAGAGAAGACCAGCCACGCTCTCGCTTGATGAATGGGCACTCTTGTATAAAGCTGCGGGGGGCACCCTATGCTCAGAATGAAGGCTCCTGCTAAGGTGAACCTGACGCTGGAAATACTGAGCCGACGCCCTGACGGATACCATGATATTGTCAGCATTATGCAGACGCTGGGCCTGTATGACGAGCTGTGCTTTGAGAATTCCTCTTCCTTATCATTGCATTGCAATGTGGCCGCACTCCAGAACGGTGATAACCTGGTGCTGAAGGCGGCCAGGATGTTGCAACAGGAAGGAGGTTACAGGGGAGGTGCGACTATCAGCCTGCGTAAGAAAATATATATGGATGCAGGTCTGGGTGGAGGCAGCAGCGATGCAGCAATTACGCTGCTTGCTCTGAACGAGTTGTGGTCCCTCGGCTGCAGCAAAGATGATCTGATCATGATGGCCGCCGAGATCGGCTCGGATGTGCCGTTTTTTATCGAAGGTGGCACCTGCCTGGTAGAGGGAAGGGGTGAACGACTGACCTCTTTGCCTGATATGCAGCAAGCCTGGTTTGTGTTGCTTGCACCCGACTTTCAACCCCTGCCGGGAAAGACGGGTGAACTGTACAAAATGGTATCCCGCGAGATTTATACCGATGGGAAGCTTACTTCTATCCTGCGCAGCAAGCTTGAGGCGGGAGAGCCTCTTGGGCCGCAACACCTGTTCAATACATTTGAGGCAGTGGCCTTCAGGGCTTACCCCGCTCTTGAGTCATACTGGAAGATTTTTGCAGGTGCTGGCGGTGGTGATGTACATCTGGCAGGCTCAGGTCCGCTAATCTTCAAGATGCTGACCCGGCAAGAGGAGGCTCAGACGCTGGGAGAGAAGCTAAAGGCCCTCGGACTGAGGGCGCTGGTCGTGCCATCGTTGAGCAGGAGGGAGCTTGGCTACTGAAAAAAGTGCAAAAACCCCGGAAAAAAACAAATGGGTAAGGGAAATATTGTTCATCCTGGGTATGCTGGTGCTATCAGCCGGCATCGCCTTCCTGCTCTACAGGTTTCAAAATATATATGATGTTTCTTTGCGCAGCTATGGCTGGCTGGCCTATATCCTTGTTTTTATCCTGAGCCTGCTGAGCAGTGCTACGATATTTGTTCCAGCTCCGGGCCTGGCCTTTACATTGGCGGCAGCAACGGTGTGGAATCCGCTGCTGGTCGCAATTGCAGCCGGCACCGGAGATGCCATCGGCGAATTGACTTCGTACTGGGTGGGCTATATCGGGGAAAGGATGATTGTCGACGAGCATATGCCTGCCTATCGGAAGGCTGTTGCATGGATGAATCGATACGGGATCTGGGCGATATTCGGAGTGGCGTTGGTGCCTGTCCTTTTGTTCGACCTGGTCGGAATGGCAGCCGGTGCTCTTAAAATACGCTGGTGGAGATTCCTGCTATCGGCCTGGTGTGGTAAGCTGTTGCGAATACTCCTGGTTACCTGCCTGTGGCAGCAGGCCGCCGTGTTTATTGGAGGCTGGTTTCATTAGTGGCCAGGGTGAGCGCCAATTGTTCTTCCTCACTGCGGGTTTTCACTTTGCCATCCAGCCTCGCAGCCAGTAAAGCCCTCAGGATTTTGCCCGTGGCAGGCCCCTCCTTCATGCCCAGCGCCATCAACCTGGTGCCACTGGTAAGAGTCCGTATTCTGGATAGCTTATTCAGGTAAAGCCTGAGGCGGCTGCGCATCCGGCGGGGGTTGGGGTATAAAAAGTTGGTCTGAATCGATGTTAACGGGTAGCCATTTAATAAAAAGTAAAGCTCTGAATTTTTCAGGCTATCCTTTAAAAGCAGATCGCGTCTGTTTTTAATCTCCAGTGTGCGGTGAGTGAGCAGATCGAGCCTGGTGCCCGTCAGGTTAAGGCGCTGCAGCAACTCAAGCAGACAGTTTTCAGATAGACGGTAAGCCAGAAGACAAAAATAAAGTGACTCCATATTGGCCCTGTCCGGCAGCAGTGACGCACGTCTGAAGGCTATGGAGAGTTTGTTGTCCCAGCGCAGGGAGGGATGGATCTTTTTGAGTATACCCAGCTCCTCGGCACGTAGCAGTATCTTTTCCGGTGCCTCTTCGGCCAGCCATAGTGCGACCTCGTTGCGCAGACGTTCACTGCTGATAGTGTCCAGCAGAGGCAGGTTGCATCTGAGCAAATTTTCCGTTTTGGCTTCGAGTCTGAACCCCAACCGCTGCTCATAGCGAACCGCCCGCATTATGCGTGTAGCGTCATCCTGAAAGCTTTTATCATGCAGGACACGGATGAGGCCGTCGGCCAGGTCGGCTCTGCCGCCATACAAGTCGATCAACCGGCCGTAATGGTCGGGGCTGAGATCGATCGCCATGGCATTGATGGTGAAATCCCGGCGGAAAAGGTCATCTCTGATATTTCCCGGTTTCACATCAGGAAGTGCCCCGGGCCTCGGATATATTTCACTGCGACAGGTGGATAGGTCAATGCGATAATCCTGAAAATAAAATGTAGCGGTTCCGAACTTTTTATGCAATGTAAGTTTGGCATTTTCCTGCGTTGCCAGCTTTTCTGCCAGGTCAAAGGCATTGCCCTCGACCATGAGGTCGATGTCTTTGCCGGGCCTGCCCAGGAGGAGGTCACGTACGATTCCACCGACGAGGTAAAGGCTGCTGCTTGATCTTGTTGCCTCCCCTCCTGCCCTTTTCAGCAGATTGGTTACAGGTGCGGGCAGCCTATTTAGCGGGTTGTCCGTAGATTTTTCTGCGTCACCGTACACCCCTGAAGCCTCCTTTTTCGGTACAGCATTAGCTGGTTTATACAGAATCCAGGCTACTTAGTCCAGCTTACTTAGGATTTCATCGATTTCGCTGATCGATTGGAAACGCTCGGTTGCTATATGACGGATGATGCCGGTTGAGTCAATAAAGTAGGATGTCGGGAAATAAGGTGCCCTGTAAATGCTGTCTACATCCCCGTTTGTATCCAGCAGAACTGGGAAGGTGAACTTCTGTGTGCCTATATAATAATTTACCTGGTCTACATCCCCGCGGACATTTACAGCCAGTATGATCAGCTCATCTCTGTTATACTTATCGAATGCCTTCTGGATAAGCGGCATCTCCATCTCGCAGGGCGGGCAGCCTTCCAACCAGAAATTTAGCAATATCCGCTTGCCGAGGAACTGGCTGAGGGTAAATTTGGTGCCGTCAAGCGCATACAGTGTGAAATCAGGCGCACGCTTGCCCAAAACGGGTGCAATCTCTATTGCACTCAGTGTTTTAACAGCTTCAAGCTCCTGCGCAGTCTCCTTGCCGCTGGCGTCGCGGGAGCGCAGTTTTAGATAATATAGAGTATCGGGTTTCAGGCCTTCGATCTTTACCGTGTGCCAGATGGACAGGTTGCTTACTTGGGAGGCCGTATCTTTGTACTCCCTGCTTGTGCCATAATCAATATCCCCTGTGGCAGGCTCATCCGTCTTCCATGATACTGTAATGGAAGAATCAGTAATGAACCCTGTGCTGATGCCTGAAATTTCAGGATAAGTTGTATCCTGACTCGAAGTAGTCAGGATGTAGCGCCTGGAAACAACTGTTTCTGTAAGGGCGCTGAATGAATGTTCTGACACATTGATATTATTGATATTGTAAATGATACGGATATGATAGGATGTGGCAGGCTCGAGGTCCCGCAGACTCAGGGAATGCAGGGTGGTTGGCGCTGTTGTGATCACGGTCTGGATATTCTTCCCGTCGATGTCTACCTGCGTGGTGGTAGGAGTGGAAGTGGTCCAGTTAATAATAGCGCTTTTTTCGGTTATTGATTGGATGATCACATCGGATATGGGAGGCTTCACCGGCTTGATCGGATCGTTTTTTGAGACGGAATATATTATCTGTTCCAGTGAAGACATGTCGGTTAGAGGCCCTTCCACGCGGGCACGTATCACACCACCTTTGTCGATAAAGATATAAGTTGGCTCCTCTGTGACATTGTAGCTTGCACGTAGCTTGCCGAACGAATCGACGATGACAGGGAATTTTATTTCATAGTCCTTAATCAGCCGGTCGACCTCGCTGTTGGTGGTGCCCGAGGCAATGGCTATGATGGCAAGCTCATTGTGGGGAGTCTGATCATATATCTGGTTAAGTTTATCTGGAGTATATAATTTGCGGGCAACACCGTTGACATGGAAGAACTGATCGTCCCAGAAATCACGGTCCCAGAAAACGAGTATCACGCTGGTGCCGCGGAATGTGCTCAATGAAGACATACTTTCACTGCTGAGTTGCATGGCGAAATCTGGGGCTTTATTACCTATGTTGGATCCTGTTCGGGGTATAAAGAACAGGATGCCCGAGACCAGCAGCAGTCCGGCTATAACGGCAAGGATCATTATCCAAAGGGCACGGTTTTTACTCAGCATGGTGGGTTTCCTGTGGGTATCTTTTTTAACCGGAGGCTCACTTAAAGGGTGAAGATGAAAAGAGGGCTTATGCGGTTTAAGCGTGACAGGCTCTCCTGGGCTTCCCTTGATTTTTTCTTCACCCGCCATCTCATTATCGCCTTTCTTCATTGTCGGGCCAGTTATTTCTTCCGCTGCTTGAGGATTTGTAGCGGGAGCTGTCTCTGTCTCTTGTTCTGGCGTCGAATTCCCGGTTGCCGGAGCCGTTCTTATCATGTCAGTTTCAGGGTTTGTTGCCCAGATCACGGGTGAACTGGCTTCTCTCTGAATAACTGTCTTGGCCCCGGCTTCTTGTGGCTGCTTGCTCTGCTCGGAGATAGACTGTTCAGAAGGAGCAGTGGGCACGATCTGACCTGATTCTGCGGTGGAAACTACATCTTCGGTGAATTTGGTATTGATCAGGCTCTGGATTTCAACTACCTTTTTCTCTAATGACTTTATCCTGTCAATGACGTGTTTGCTTCTATCCTGGAATTCGGCTTCGCTAATCTCTCCCACCTTGAGCCTGGTTTGTAATAAAGCAAGATCCTCCTGGGATTTATCCAGTTCCAGCGTGTGGACGGCCAGCTCTTTATTGAGTTTGTCTTTGATCGATGCCAGCGCATGCCTAGCACCGTCGATAGCATTTTGTTGTTCCTTGCTAAGCTTATGGACAACGTTTTTTTCAGGGAATTCTATTTCACGTTTCCTTTCTAGTTCTTTAAGGATCGATTCAGCCTTTTCGATCTTGTCAAATACGTTTTTTAAATCGTCCATTAATCGGTATCGACTTCGTGGTAAAAATAAATATTATCAAGATTATACACCTGAAGCGTAGGTATGTGCATATAGCAGTTTAGTACTGGTAAGGTGTCCTTCATCAGCCTTACTTGAAAGCCTTCATCCTTTCTTCGATCTCACCTGCGCTGATGAAGGGGCCAACCTTAATCGATTTGATCACACCCTCACTGTCGATGAAGAAACTTGTAGGCAAGCCTCGCACGTTATATAGGGCAGCGACTTTGCCACGGGGATCAACAGGTATTATGAAATTAAGATTATTACGTCTGGCGTATAAACTGGCATCTTGCTCGTTATCCTGCGTATTGACTGCGATGATCACTACGCCGGCCTTGGACCAGGTCTCACCGGTCTCTCTCAGGAAAGGGATCTCGTATGCACATGGGCCGCACCAGGTCGCCCAGAAATTGAGTATGACGTTCTTGCCCCTGTATTCATACAGGCTCATCATCTTGTTCTCGATGGTCGGCAGGTTAAAATCAGGGGCTATATCCCCGATCATATTGCCGGTTTTGAGTGAAGCTGGCCCGGCTACTGGACTTGAGGTTATCACTGACTGAGAAGGATGTGCAGTATAGTCGATAATCGCCACGGCAACGATAATAATGATTATGACTACGCCTAAAAGCGAAAGCCATAACGTGTAGTTTGATTTATTTAACCTGTTTAACATGGGAGACTCATTTTGTTACTGTTTGACTATCTTTTCAACTTCATTTTCCAGTTCTTTCTGGCTGGTGAATCCACCTACCTTCACAGATTTAACCACGCCATCAGTCCCTATAAAAAATGTATATGGATCAGCCGCCTTGGGACAGCCGTACTTTTTATAAATATCCTGTTTTATATCTAATACAGTGACGAAGGAGTAGCCATTTTTAGATAAAAATTCCCTGGTGGTGGAGAGGCTGTCCAATGTATTAACTGAAATAATGATAAGACCTTTATCCGCATACTGCTTGCCGATCTCCTGAAAGAAGGGCATTTCCCTTTTACATTCGATGCAGTTGACATTCCAGGTATTAATTATGACAGGCTTTCCCGTATAACTGCCCAGGCTGATGTCTTTGCCGTCTATCCCGGGAAGAGTGAAATCGGGTGCCCTGTCGCCTACTTTCACAGGCGGTGTGCCGCATCCGGCCACCAGAATTACAGAAATAGCCATTAGGACAGCCAGAAGATGTTTCATCAGCAATTCTCCTTCATATATTTAATGGGTTTAAGTTGCATAGCGGCCGAGCCAGGTAAGCTGCCCACCCAGCATCAATATACCTACAATTATAAGCAGAATACCGCTCAATATCGAAATCAGGACGAGATGCCTGTTGATGCTTTTCCAGAAAGGGACGATATAGCTCCAGGCTAGCCCGATGAGGAGGAAGGGAATGCCCATGCCCAGAGAATAGGCGGTGAGGAGTGATGCCCCTTTCATAGTCTCCTGAGTGTAGGATGCCACAAACAGGATGGAACCAAGTATCGGGCCGATGCAGGGCGTCCAGCCCAATGAGAAAGCTGCTCCGATCAGTATTGATCTCAGGTAGCCGGGGTTACGCGATCCCTGCACGTGCATCCGTTTTTCATAGTTCAGCCAGGGAATCTTGTAGGCTGCTATGAGAAAGATGCCAAAGATGATGATAATGATGCCTGCTACAATCCTCAATGTCTCGGAAAACTGCGTGATGGCTGATCCGATCAGGCCGGCCGAGGCACCCATTAATATGAATATGAGAGAGAAGCCTACTACGAAGAATACGCTGTGAAGGAACGTAGGCCAGACCCTGTGTTTTTCTTCAGTATCGACTACGGATGAGCCGGCAAGATTTGCCAGATAAGCTGGTACCAGCGGCAAAACGCAAGGTGAGAAAAAGGAAAGCAAGCCGGCGCCAAACGCAGTCCAGTATGTGATATCCGTCAATTTGTTTTCTATTTGCCTAATACTTTATCAAGAACCTTTTGGATGTCCTTCTTGGGCCTGTATCCTACGACTTGCTCGCAGGGCTTGCCCTCTTTGAAAATGATGAGTGTTGGTATGCTCATAACGGAGTAGCTCGAAGCTATCCTGGGAGATTCATCCACATTGACCTTGGCGAACTGAATTCTGTCAGTGTATTCTATTGACAACTCATCGATGATGGGAGCGACCATCCTGCAGGGCCCGCACCATACTGCCCAGAAGTCTACCAAGACAGGTTTCTGGGAATCAAGGACCGATGCTTTAAAGTTTTTTTCGCCTACGTCTTTAATGTTTTCTGTCATGTTGCCTCCGAAAAGTTTACTTTCCTCCGTTGCCGGCGGGAGCTTCGTGATTATATGTCTGGTCTTGCAAACGTGACTTGTCTTCTATATTAGCACCACTGGCAATAATGCTGTTAATCACGCTTACCTGCGATCCTATTATGATATTGTGCCAGAGCAGGGAGTTTTCTATAAGACTGCCTTGCTTTATATGACAACAGTCGCCTATGACTGTGGGCCCGCTGATGTGCACATCCTTTTCCACCCGGCAATCCCTGCCGATTAACACAGGACCAGCGATGGTGCATGTCTGGTCCAAGGCGCTGCCTTCGCCTACTGCAATATGCTCTGCAGGGCAAAGATGTGACAAGCAAGCACCTTTGAGCATATCTATATTAAGCTGATGGTATTTGGCCGGTGTGCCCATATCGATCCAGTATGAAGTACTTTGATAGGCGAAGACACGCTTGCCTTTTTCCAGCAGTGAAGGGAACACGCCACGTTCAAACATGTAGAATTCTTTGTCTGGTATGTAATCGAGCACCTCCGGCTCGAGGATATAAACTCCGGCATTGATCCAGTGAGTGGTGATTCTGTCGGGGGGCGGTTTCTCAATAAAACGCCGCACTCTGCCATCCTTATCAGTTTCAACTACACCGAATTTGGTAGGATCCTCAACATGGGTAAGGGCAATGGTGGTAATAGCCCTGTTTTCACGGTGAAAGTGCAGCATGGATGTATAGTCAATATCCGTGAAGACATCACCGTTGAGCACGAAAAAAGTGCCATTTACGTACTCTCCAGCCAGTTTGACAGCCCCCGCCGTGCCGAGAGGCCTGGCTTCGAGGCTATATGTGATTCTGAGACTTGGCAGCGGCCCGCTCTTGAAATATGTGTAGATGGAGTCGGGCTTGTAGCCCATGGCCAGTATGACCTCGTTGATATCATGTTCGGCGAGGTGATATAGCACGTGTTCTAAAAATGGCCTGTTGATGACTGGGACCATGGACTTAACGACTGAATATGTGAGAGGACGAAGCCTGGTGCCTTCCCCGCCAACAAGGATAATAGCTTTCATAATAGATTAAATTATTGTAGCCTGTTTGCTACCGCAGAGGCAACCATTAGTGGTTGAGATTACCGGTGCGAGAATGATGTTATATGCCAAAATAAAGGCGGGCATTAGCTGTGGTGATCTCTGCCAACCGCTCTTCATCTATTGACTTGAGGGTGGCGGCAGCTTTGAGGCTGCGCAGTACATCAGATGGTAAAGAGCGATAACGATTCTCCCGTCCGTAATATACGGGGCAGTCCGTCTCCAGCATGAGCTGACTGGTGGGAGCTTCCCTGATGGCCCTTTGATGTTCATCGTGGTATTCGGCTGCGGGCGTGGCTGAGATGAAATAGCCGGCTTCCAAAAGTTGGGAAAGTGTGCTGGAAAGGCCGGTATACCAGTGGAAGACCACATTTTTGATTTTCTGCTCCATAACGATCTGCAGGCAGTCTTTCCAGGCATAGCGGCTGTGCAACGAGACGGGCTTGTTTTCATCAGCGGCTATCTTGAGGAGTGATGTCAGTACCTCCTGCTGTTTGGGTTTGGGAGCACTTTTGAGCACCCTCTTGTCGTAATCAAGGCCCACCTCACCGAGTGCAACAGCCTGGCCGATATGTGAGGAGATGAAGTCGATATTCTCTTGTACCTGCTTCATTTCCAGGTTGCCCAACAGCCAGGGGTGGAGGCCAAGCGCGGCATAAACATAGCCGGGGTATTCCCGGGTGATCTCCAGCACACGCCGGTTGGAATCGAGGTCCTGCCCAACGGCTATGATAGTCTCGACGCCATGGGCACGGGCGTCGACAAGGGCTATATCCAGATCTTTAATCTCGTCGAGATGAGCGTGAGTGTCAATGAGAACGGGCATGTTTGCTCCTGAAAATATCATCGAAAGTGAAATTGTAGATGTCGTCCTCTGTGAAGATGCCGGATTCTGTGGCGATGCCCACAATCAGGTTCAGGGGCACCATGTCGAATCCTTCTTCGGGCTCCCGCATTGAAGCCAGGAAGCCCCTGGGATCGAACTTGCTTTTGCAACAAATGGAATAAATGGAGATTTTCTTATTGGCTGCCACGCGTGTCAACTCATAGGAGGGCGAGCCGTTTAAGAGCCAGCCCTGAAAGGAGATGGCATCGGCTCCGAGAAGCACCATATCGGCACGGGCAACATGCCAGCATATCTTGTCGTCGGGCACAAGGCGGCACGATATGCCGGCCTTCAGCAGCCGGTCTGCCATAAGCTGGCCGTAAGATACCTTGCGGAACTGCGATTGTATGGCCAGAACCTTGAAATCGGTGCCATTAGCTTTAGCATGTTCAAGTGTGGCGCAAATTGAATCACTGTAGCTGCAAGTCATGATTATCGTACGGTTTTTTATCAGATGTGCTGCCCTGGTGGGGAGTAGCCGGATAGACCCCTCATGCAGTTGGATCAGCCGGGAAGCAATGGCAAAGCCCCTTTTTTGTATATTAGCCAGAGAATGGCTGCTGGCTGCTGCGATCTTGAATTCTTCGGCAAACCTCAACGCATAGTTGGAGATGGATACCATCCCTGGCCTGACAGTTACCAGCGCCATGGCAATCTCTATTATCTCATCTGCAAATCCGGGTGAAGCAGGTCGTGCGTTAGCATCGCAGACGTCGAGTAAAATATGCAGGGCTCTCGTGGTAAGCCAGGAAGCACCGTGCTCACGATCTTTCCTGATATCGTTGATGCTCTTACGTATATCAGCCTTCATCAGGATGATTATACAGTAAAGCTGTGTCAGCCTGATACGTGCAACTCGATAATGTCATTGTCATGCAGTACATGTTCGGGACCGACCCGCTGCCCTTCAAATTTGCCTGATCCCCATACCACGGAATAACGTAACCTGGAGGCAAAGTCCTTATGCACCGCTGCGGCTGCTTCCCTAACCGTGGCGTCTTTTTTCAGTATAACCGGGTTGTTCAGGTCAACACGTGTCCCGGGGGATTTGGTATGGACCCTGATGATATCGATATGGGCAAATAACTGCCTTTTAAGCTCCTCCAGGTTGAGCTTATCTGCGGCTGAGACGCTTATGCTGTCCAATCTGCCTTTAAATTCGTGAGCAAGCGATTTAAAACCTTCACCGTCAATGTCAATATCAGACATGTTCCCGATGATAAGCATTTTACGCTCACGCAAGCTGCTCGCAGCGGCATCTTTTCCTGACAGGGCAGGCACAATACCCATCTTTTCCAGCTCGGATAATATTGAGTTAACCTGCTCACAGGGGTTATTCGTAAGGTCGACTACCAAAGCAAGCAGGTCTGCATTGCGGAATATATTGTTGGCCCATATACGTGACTCCGGCATATTTATGGCTGGCATATCTATGATCTGTATCTGTATATTTTCAAAGGGCATCATTCCCACGTTAGGTGATTTGGTGGTAAAGGGATAATCTGCAATTTCCGGGACAACATTAGTGAGGGATGCCGTCAACAGAGATTTGCCGGTATTGGGCATCCCTATCAAGGCCACCTGCCCGGCGCCTTCCTTATGTATGTTGAAGTTCTTCCTGCTGGTGGCTAATTTCCTCTCGGCCTCTTCTGTGATTTTTGCTATCTTGTGACGCAGGTCAGCCTGGAGATGGTCAGTGCCCTTGTGCTTGGGCATGAGTGCCAGCATGGCTTCGAGTGCCTGGATCTTTTCCTCCGGTGTGGTGGCACTCTTGTAATGCCTCTCGGCCTCAAAATATTGCGGTGTTAAATTCGCCGGCATGGTCACGCCACGATTACCTGCTATATTGCCTATATTGTACTGGAAATAAAGTTAAAAATCAGGTTGGGATGCCAGTAAATAATGATTGACTAACCAATAAATATGGTTTATACTGGTAAATGTCAATAGTAGAGAAGGCATGATATAGATAGGCGTTGGTGGAAATGATGTGCTCATGTCATAGGGATAAAGCGGATTCCAAAGATTATTATGTGCAAATTAATAAGTAAAGGAGGAAAATTTTGATGTCGGAAAGAAGAGTTGCTGTCTGTGGAGGTGGTATTTTCCGCCCAGATATCTGGAGGGGGGAGTGTGCCGAGGAGGGTGTGGCCATAGCATACAGGGATATGCTTAAATCCATACCGGGTTTCGATCCGGCGGATGTCGATGTCCTGATGATGAGCTATTTCAGTGACCATCTGAACCAGCAGCTTTGCATGGGATGGATAATCCAGGATTACCTGGGCTTTCATAATAAACCCGGGTACAGGGTTGAGGCAGGTGGATCCACATCGCTCGATGCGATTGCCAATGCCTACTTTATGATTAAGTCGGGGATGTTTGATGTGATACTGGTGCCGGGCTGGGAGTGGATGAGCGAAGTTGATACAGCGACAACCAACATGATGATTGCTTCGGCGGCAGATACAGACTGGGATTTTACGGTGGGCGGCTATTACAACGCTTACTACGCCTCGCTGGAAGTGAGACATATGCAGTTATACGGTGAGACATGTGAGGACCTGGGCAGAATAGCGGTCAAGAACCATAATGCTGCCACCCATAACCCTTATTCACAGTGGCGAATGGAACATGGAACAGCCTACATAACATTGGATGATTACTGGAAGAGCAAGCTGGTCTGCTGGCCGTACAGAACTCTCAATAATGCTCTAATCAGTGAAGGTGCAGCCTGCCTGCTGCTGGCTGCCGAAGATAAAGTCAAAAGATATACGGATAACCCGATGTGGATTACAGGGGTAGGATTGGGTACTGATTCCATGAGGCCGGGTGATAGGTTGGTTGATTTTCCTTTCTCATCATTCAGGGATAAGGCGGCCATTTACCCCGATTTTGTTAAAAGGCCTAAAACTCCTTACCCGGAAATGGCAAACTTCGGCTCTATGCATGCCGCTGCCTTACGTGCATATGCTCAAGCGGGTATAACAGATCCACTGAAAGAGATAGATGTGGCTGAGCTCTTCACGCCTTATGATGGTGTTGAGCTTTGCTTTTATGAAGACCTGGGTTTCTGTGGCCGGGGTCAGGGTAAAAACGTGGTGAGGGAGGGACTGTGTGAATATGGCGGCGAGCTTCCGGTAAGCATGAGTGGTGGGCTAACGGCACAGGGGCACCCCGTTGGCGCTACCGGTCTTTATCAGACTATCTTCCTGTATTATCAGCTTGCCGGTAAAGCAAAAACCAAATATGGGCAAAACGCACTGCAGGTCAAGAATGCCAGGAGGGCTATGGTAACGGGGCATGGCGGCACGGCCTGCCAGGGCGGCGTCATCATATTTGAAAAGGATTAGTGATAAGGAGAATTAAGATGGACAAAAAAAACATGAAAGATAGCGCACCCGGAAAGACAGTTAGCAAGGAATCTGCGCCGAAAAAATATACCAACTATCCGACGGTAATCGACCATTCCACCGAGGTCCAAAAGGAGTGGGCGCCCTGGGTAAGGCAGGGGCTGTGGGATATAAAAGGCTACCGGGTTGTGAAAGGGCCTGCGGGTGGGGGGACGATTGATGAGTCTAAGAAAAACCTTAAAGAGTTTATGGTGATCGACCGCACGGAGGCCTCTCTCTATTCACACAGTTACGGTCTGGTGTCGCCTTTTTTCTTGGGTTTACTGGAAGGCAAACTGAAGGGTACGAAATGCCCCAACTGTGGCACTGTTTACTGCCCTCCCAGGGCTCATTGCTGGAATCCTGAGTGCAGGATGACAGAAACCGAATGGATAGACATGCCGCTGAGAGGCATAATTCATACCTTTACTGTGCAATGCCTGGCGGCAGCTCCATTTGAACACATACTGCCATTTTCCCTGGGTTGGGTGCAGGTGGAGGGAGCGGACACTGCTATATGTACGATGCTACATATACCTTACCATGACCTTTTCATCGGCCAGAAGGTTAATCTTAAATTCAGACCAAAAGCAGAAAGGAAAGGCGACTTGATGGATATGTATGCTGTGGCAGTGCCCGGGCAGAAGGTGCCGAAGTGGGCTGTACTCCAAAGTGATGAGAAGCAACTTAACCGGCTTGATGAAGCGACGGCCGCGACGACCGAATTTATCAAGAAGCGGTATGGATTAGATAATAGTAAACGGGGGTGGTAGAGGAGAACAAATAGTAACACGTATCTCTCTGGAGGGATCCATGGATTTTGAGTTAAATGAACGGCAAAAAATGATTGCTACCACGGCCAGGAGCATGGCAGGCGAGTTCGGCCCGGAATACTGGCGTAAAAAGGATGAGATGGGCGAATTCGGCAGCGAGTTCTGGGAGGCCTTGTCGGAGGTTGGTTTTACTGGCCTTGTTATCCCCCCTGAATACGGGGGAGCTGGCAGCGGAACGACCGAGCTGATGATCGCTATGGAAGAGTTGGCAGCAGGTGGATGTGGCATGGCCGGTGCCTGGTACCTGATTTTAAGCGAGGTGTTTGGAGGCCTTACTATTCTGCGCCATGGGACAGAGGATCAGAAGCGTAAGTACCTGCCGGGCATTGCCAGCGGACAGCTTGAATTCTGCATGGCGCTTACAGAACCTGATGCGGGATCGAACACACCGAATATCAGAACGATTGCCAGACGCAACGGCGATTACTGGATCATTGATGGTGACAAGACCTTTATCAGCGGCGCTGACCGGGCGGGTGGCATGCTGATTGTGGCACGTACTGAGCCCAGAGAGAAAGTGTTATGCAGGACGAGCGGGTTAAGTCTGTTCTTGGCCGACTTGCCCGATCAGTCCATACAGGTAAACCCGATATCCAAGCACGGAATCAATTATTCACACACATGCAGTGTAAATATTGATAACCTGCAACTGCTTGCCGGGGCTCTTATCCCCCCTGAGGGTGGCGGTTGGAAATGCCTGCTGGACACCCTTAATCCCGAACGCATGAGCTTTACGGCTGCTGGCATAGGGATCGCCAAACTGGCTATTCATAAGGCGGTTGAGTATGGATGGAGCCGCAAGGTCTTTGCCGGTAATCCGATCGGCAGCTATCAGGGTTTGCAATTCCCCCTGGCGGAGGCCTATGCCGGATTGGAGGCAGCAAAGCTGCTGAATTTAAAGGCGGCGGATCTTTTTGACAGGGGGCGGGACTCTGCGGAGGTCGGGGCGGCCGGAAATATGGCCAAAGCACTTATGGTGGAAAATGCTACAAAGGCTGTATTCTGGTCGATGCAGGTCTTCGGCGGCTATGGTTACAGCAGGGAATACGATGTGGAAAGATGGTGGCGCGAGATCAACCTGGTTCGGCTTGCGCCTGTGACCCAGCAAATGACACTGAGCTTTATCGGTGAAAAGGTACTCGGCATGCCTAAAAGCTATGTTACCAGTTAAGATGTGAAAATGGACTTGGAGAAAATCCAGCCGGTGTAAACAGCTTAAAAAAATAAGCGGAATATGCTATAGTTTAGCGATATTCTTTTTCCGTTTGATAACAGCCTTCGAAAATTGAATGGCTGAGAAATACCATTTTAAAACAGGGTTGTATGTGCTCTGTGTAATGCGTGAAAAAGTAATGTTTCAAGGAGGCTCGAAACACGTATGGAGATTATTAGTGAGGGTAAAGGACAACTGATCGGATGGCATGACCCCGATGAGCACCGACAATTTGTATTAGAAAACAAGTCCCGCGAGATGAAGGATAAGACCATGAAGGTCAGTGAGGCTGTCTCAAGGTTTATAAAGGATGGTGACTTCATTGCCAGCGGAGGTTTCGGACATGCCCGTGTGTCCATGAATGTTGTTTATGAGATTGTGCGCCAGAAGAAGAGGAACCTCATCATGGCGGGGAAAACGGCGGTACATGACCTGGATATTCTGGTTGGCAACGGGTGTGTGGACAGGGTGGAAGCTGCATATAGCTTTGGATATGAGATAAGAGGATTAGCTCCGGCCGGAAGGAGAATGGTTGAATCAGGCAGGTGCAAGGTTGTTGCGGAGACGAGTAATGCGGGATACCAGTGGCGTTTCCTCGCCGGGATGATGGGTTTGCCTTTCGTGCCCAGCCGGACCATGCTGGGTACCGATACAGGCAGATACAGCTCATGCAAAACAGTTATTGATCCCTTCAGCGGAAAGCCGATCAATCTGATCCCAGCGGCTTATCCGGATGTTGTTTTTATTCATGTGCACCGCTGTGACATTTACGGAAACTGCCAGATCGATGGAATACTGGTGGAGGACTGCGAACTGGCACATTGTGCCCGCAGGCTGATTATTTCAACCGAGGAAATTATAGACAATGAAGTTATACGTAGCGAGCCATGGCGTACGGTGATACCTTTTTACCTGGTCGATGCTGTGGTGGAGCAGCCTTTCGGTTCTCACCCCTGTGAAATGCAGGAGAAATATTTCTTTGATGAGGAACATATTGCCGAGTGGCTCAGCCTGTCAAAGACGGATGAAGGAGTACAGAAATACGCAGATAAATATATTTATGGTGTGAAAGACTTTGATGAATATCTGGAGCTATGTGGTGGGCTGAAAAAGATGAGATTTTTACAGGAACGGGAAAATTTAAGGGTGCCCCTTATCACACCGTGGCGTAAATAAAATCGAAATTGAGAGGGAATCATGTCAGCTAATACTTCAGCTAACAATAAATATAACGTGAGGGAATTTATAGCCTTTACCGGGGCTAAAGTCCTACAGGATAAGACATCGGTTTTTGTGGGAACGGGACTGCCCATGATAGCAGCGATCCTGGCACAGAAAACACATGCTCCTCAATTATTGATCATTTTTGAGGCCGGTGGCGTAGGCCCTATTCTGCCGGAGTTACCTATATCAGTTGGTCAGGGTCTGACGTATTACCGGGGCGTGGCTGCCGGCAGCATGCACAATGTTATGTCGATCTGCCAGGCGGGTTACATAGATGTTGGATTTCTGGGTGCGGCCCAGGTTGACATGTACGGGAATATTAACACAACATGCATTGGAGATCATGAGCATCCATCCGTGCGGTTGCCAGGCAGCGGCGGTGCCAGTGACATCGGCTCTCTCAGCCATAAAACAATTATTATCGTAGCCGGTCAATCCAGGCGTACCTTTGTCAACAAGCTGGACTTTTTAACCACGCCAGGCTACCTGGATGGGCCCGGGGCCAGGGAAAGGGCTGGCTTGCCATCCAGATCGGGGCCGTACAGGGTGATCACACAACTGGGCGTATTCGGTTTTGATAATAAGAGTAAGAAGATGATGCTGCTCTCAGTGCATCCCTGGGTGACAGTGGAAGAGATCAGGGATAATTCCGGCTTTGACATCGTCATACCGGAAAAATACGACATCAGCGGTGAGCCGGGAGAAAAAGACCTTGAGATACTCCGTACCCAGATTGACAGAGCAAGCCTGATCATAGGCAAGTAGATAAAATAGCCATAAAAGGGCCTGCGGATAGTTCTGCGCCGGCCCTTTTATAAAATTAGGATCGGGATATTATACCCAGCCGCGCAGCTTCATGGCTTCCACGACACGCTCAATGGCCTTCACATAAGCAGCCTGCCTCATGTTGATCTTATATTCCTTATGTGTATCCCAGACGGAACGGTAGGCGGTGGTCATCTTCTCATCCAGACGCCGGTAGACCTCTTCCTCGGTCCAGTAATACATATTGAAA
Source organism: Dehalococcoidia bacterium UBA4060 (assembly GCA_002383665.1). Classification (GTDB taxonomy): domain Bacteria; phylum Chloroflexota; class Dehalococcoidia; order GIF9; family UBA5629; genus UBA6808. The sequence goes on along the minus strand of DFZI01000047.1, from coordinate 3,780 downwards.
TTCTGAACCATCTCGAAATAAGAAACAGTCACACCACCGGCATTGGCCAGGAAATCGGGGATGACATGGACACCCTTTTTATAAAGGATGTCATCGGCTTCTGGAGTTGTGGGACCGTTGGCCAGCTCGACGACCATCTTGGCCTTAATACTGCCGGCATTTTTCTCCGTGATGACGTTTTCCATAGCAGCCGGAATGAGGATATCGACATTGAGCTCCAGTATCTCTTCGCTGCTGATTTTATCGCCCGCTTTCAGATTGCAGACTGAAGTGGTCTTATTCTTGATCTTGAGTGCTTCTTCGGCATCGAGGCCGGATTTACAGTAGCAGCCGCCTTGGCTGTCGCAAACGGCGACTACTTTTGAGCCGAACATCTCACTGGCCAGTCTGGCAGCATAGTAACCGGCATTTCCATAGCCCTGGACGGCGATAGTGGCTTTAGCAAGGTCAAGCTTGAGCATCTTGGCTGCCTCGCGGATGCAGTACATCCCTCCCTTAGCAGTAGCATCGCCGCGACCTTTTGATCCGCCCAGCGCCAGAGGCTTGCCGGTGATGACGCCGAACTGGGGTTTGCCAGCCATAGCTGAATATTCATCCATAATCCAGGCCATGATCTGCGGTGTGGTATAAACATCGGGAGCTGGAACATCCCTTTCCGGCCCGATGAACTGGTATACTGCTCTGGCGTATGACCTGCTCAGGCGTTCGAGCTCACCCTCAGATAATTCCTTGGGATTACAAATAATACCGCCTTTGCCACCACCCAGTGGGAGATCCATCAGTGCACATTTCCAGGTCATCCAGGCTGCCAGAGCACGTATGGTGTCGATTGTCTCATCGGGATGGAAGCGTATGCCGCCTTTGGTCGGGCCCTTGGCGTCATTATACTGAACACGGAACCCCTGGAAGACCCTGATCGTGCCATTATCCATGCGTACGGGCAGAGATACGTGAAGCTCCCGCATGGGGCTTTTTAACACGTCAGTTACATCGCTATCCAGCTTGAGGATTCTGGCGCATTTGTCGACCTGTTTTTGTACGATTTCGAATGGGTTGATCTGTGACATGTTTCCTCCTGAATAATATTGACAGTTAATTTATTTTTTTATAGGCTCCAGTCTTACTGGAATACCCTTGCCTTTGAGATATTCCTTGACTTCCCTGATGGAAATTTCCTTGAAATGGAATATGGAGGCAGCCAGTACAGCCGCAGCTTTGCCTTTGACTACGGCATCATAGAAGTGTTCAAGCTTACCAGCGCCGCCTGATGCGGTGACCGGGATGGAGACTGCTTCCGCTACCGCACGCGTCATCTCAAGATCATAGCCTTCTTTGGTACCGTCGGCATCTTTACTGGTCAAGAGTATTTCAGCGGCGCCGAGTTTTTCTACCTTGCGTGCCCAGTCTATGATGGCTATACCTGTTGGTTCAGTGCCGCTCCTGATCACAACTTCGAGCCTTGGCCGGCTGCTGCCGGTGGGATTTTTAAGGCCGTCAATGGCTACTATAAGGCGGCCCTTGCCAAATTCGGCTGCCGCAGCACTGATCAGGTCAGGATTTTTAACTGCTTCTGTATTAATGGAAACCTTATCTACACCGGCATCGATCAGCGCTTTCATATCCTCTATGCTGCTTATGCCTCCGCCTACGGCAAAGGGGACAGTGGTCTTTTCCGCTACTTTCCTGACCCAGTCCAACCGCGTTTTCCTGTTCTCCATGCTGGCATAGATATCGAGAAAAACCAGCTCGTCGGCGCCCTCACGGCAATAGGCTTCTGCAGCTTCTACGGGGTCACGTGCGTCCCTGACATCGACGAATTTGACGCCTTTGACAACCCTGCCTTCTCTGATATCAAGGCAGGGAATCACCTTGATTTCGTTCATTCAATCAGCTCCTCATAGTCAAAAAGTTCCTTGTAATCAACGACGGTGCTCATGGCATAGGTTTCAACATCGATTCCTGCCTCTTCAACCGCGGCAACGGGGTTCAGGCCACCGATCAGGATCATTCCAGCCCTGTTAAGGTCAACATCGACCTCACAAACAGGCTCGCTGACATTGCCGAAAGCCAGCGACCCATTGATTCTGGCCTTGGCCAGTTTTGAAATTACATCATGTGCAACAGGACGGCAGATCGAAGGTATCTCACGGAAATTGGCCAGGATCGTGCCATTGCCTGTCCGGGCGGCTTGGGCAACGGAAGTCATCTTGGCCTTTATGAATATTTCAGAAGGATCGAGGGAACAGCCCCCATAATGGATGAGTTCTACGAAGCGAAGCGGGTTATAGTCTTCCATCTGCAATAACCCGCCGAACTTGGAATTCATGGGCACTCCTGCCTTGAGCAGTGTGCCATTGATGATAATGCTGCAGACGGTGCCGAGTGCGATCTTGCCCTGAGGCACCGTCATGTCCCCGATCTTTTCTCCCTCGTCACTAATTGAGACAAGGTTGCTGACGCATAGCCTGGCGTTGAAGACCGGTTTCATCAGCTTCAACGCTTTTTGTAGGTCCTGTTTTTTAAAGACAGATATGTTGACCGGTACCATGCCAGTGCGCGTATTCAGGTCGAAAGTTGTGCGGTAAGCCAGCAGCTCTATACGTGATATGGCAAAGCCAATCTTGTCCTTGACCATGCCGTGTTTAAGTTCCTTGATGCCGAGCTCCGTAATGACACGACCATCTCTGCGTCCCACCAACCTGGTCAGACCCTGTTCATCCATGAGCTTGAGGTGATAGCGGACAGCCCTCTCTCCGAGATCAATGCCGAGTTCTTTCAGCCTGCGCGCAATTACTATCGACCCCAGTGCATCACTTGAATTGTGTAGCACCTTAAGGATCGAGTAGGTTTTTCGTTCTACGTCCTGTGTTTCAAAGGCCATATTGTTAGGATAACGGCAACCGATTGCCACATATTATCATGCATAAATAAGAAAATCAAGTATCGGAGTCACAGTAATAGCTGTGCCGTAATGGCTTACGGAAAGACTCAGGAAAACACTAAAGGCATATCATGTCCAGAAAGCAGACGGCCTTATGTTCTCTGGGATCTGCTAGGATATGAGCACATTGTGCATTGCCGCAACGGGAGGTGTCGATCAAGGTAAGCAAATCCGCATATTCAGCAAGTTCCGGCATCAGATCAGGCAGCACATTATCTGTACCATTAAAGAAAGGTTCGTTGAAGCGTGTGTCAGGTTCTGAGGGGTAAATAGGCAGGTACATGATGCCGCCTTCTACCAGGTCCTGGAAAAAGTGAGTGCCGTAAGAGACTTCGGGGATATGGCCGCGTTCCTCGCGTGCTATTTCAACCAGCACCGAGGCATTGTCGATATCAGCATAGCCAACATTGACGCCAAGGTCGATGTTACTGCTGCCCCATCGGCCGGGACCCATCATCATGATTTTACCCTTGATGATGTCGGGGTTGTGGTTGATCTTGCCTACGGCCCTGCCAAGCGAGCGTTTTGTTTCGACCGAGCCGATGCCGGCATATTTTTCTGGATCGATGTAAAGGATGTACCTGATATTATGTACTGCCCCGCCGCTGATGAACCGGTTGGAAGTGAACAGCAGCCGGTTGTCAGGTATGTGCGGGGGGAACTCGATATGACCTGTCGTTCCCGGTAACTTGAGCGATCGGCATTGCAGGAGGTTGATTTTGATTTTTCCGTCAGGGTCGATGCGTGCTGTGAACTCGGTATCAACGGGCTGCTTATAGGCTTTTTCGAGTCTGGTCAGCATGGCATCCATAATCTGTGTGAACGGTGTGCGGTTGATA
>DFZI01000103.1 GCA_002383665.1 Dehalococcoidia bacterium UBA4060 | reverse complement strand
GCTGTCGACCGGCTCCCGCGGGCTGACCAGCCTATTGGCGGGGAATTCCGGGTCCGGGTAACCGACGGTGATGCCGGCCACCAGGCGTTTGGAATCCGTGATGCCGGCTAACTTTCTCCAGGCCTGGTCGTACATTATGCCCTGATCGGCGATGCAGGTGCCCAGCCCAAATTCCAGCGCAGCCAGGCAGATGCTCTGGCAGACAGCTCCAATGCCCAGCATATCGATATGACGGTCCATCGTCTTATCGGCACAGACAACGATTTCACAGGGCGCTTCGAAAAAGCGGAAGCCGCGCAACATCCATTTATGCCGTGCCTCTTTGTCCTCGCGGGCAATGCCCATCAGCTTGAACAGCTCTTTGGCCAATTCGACCTGCCTTTGCCTGTATGCACCTTCGAACGGACGCGGCGTCATATCGTTGGTAGGGATCGCTCCCTCGTTAAAAAGCCTGGTATTTTCTTCCCGAATTTGATCCAGCACCGAACCTGTAGCCACGACGAACTCCCAGGGCTGGGTGTTCATCCCCGACGGCGAGCGGACGGCCGTCTCCAGAATTTTTTGTATGGCCTCGCGTGGAACCGGATCCTTCTTAAAACCCCGTATGCTTCTGCGTGACCTGATAGCTTCAATAACGTCCAACTTAAGCCTCCTTCGCTGTCAATTGAGCATATTTTACACTGAATCTAGCCCGGTGTCATGGCAGATGAGCTATGGCATCATCACAGTTTTAATGCTAATATTTCAACACCATACTATGACAAAGGTAATAGGCGTCGGCGGCGAGATAGGCTCGGGCAAGGACNNTGGAAGCAACACGGGAAAACCTGGCCAAGATCTCTGCCCGTTGCTTTGAAGAAGAGGGGAAGGGCTGTTTTATCCGCCGTGCAGCCACGGAGATCATCAAAAGGGGCTGGAAGATAGCGGGCATCAGCGGCGTCAGATCACCCGAGGATGTCAAAATCCTGCGAGATACATTCGGCAAGGGATTTATTCTGATCAGGGTAGATATCAGCGACCTACAGACACGCTTTCAGCGCGTGCGTCTGCGTCATGAGGAGCGTGACCCGCTGACCTTCGAGCAGTTCCTCAAACAGGATAGAAATGAGGAAAAAACCTTTAACATCAGCCATGCCGGACGCCTGGCTGACTACGCATTGAATAACGACGGCAGCCTCGAAGACCTGCACCGGGCCATCGATGAGCTGGTCGCCAGGGAGAACCTACTGTCCTGAGAGCAATGGACTGCGGGATCATTTGTGCTTTGCCTTTTCGCCAGTCTTTTATGTTATACTTTTTAAGTTTGCTTCCCTGCAGGCAACCTATGATGCATCAACATTAAACATGGTGAAGGTGTAATTTTTATGAGAAAAACGGGCAGATCGATTGCCGTATTCATGGCCATCATCTTCCTGCTCTCTGCATGCAGCGATCCCACCGAGGAATACCTCAGACAGGGCGATACATATTATGACCAGGGCCGGTTTGTCGAAGCCATCGCCGAGTACAGCAAGGCCATTGAGCGCAATCCCAACCTGGTAGGTGCCTATACCCGCAGGGGTGCAGTGCACAACGCACGTGCCGAGTGGGACCTGGCTATTGCCGATTTGAGCAAGGCCATCGAGCTTGATCCCGGCAGGGCGGAAGACTACCAGAACCGCGCCTTCGCCTACCTGGCCAGGGAGCAGTACGACCCGGCCATAGCCGACTTGATCAAGACCGTGGAGCTCGACCCCAGTGCCAGGCTGGCATACACTAACCTTTCCTGGCTGTACGTCCATAAGGGGGAATGGGATAAGGCCATTGCCGCCGCCGACAAGGCCATCGAGCTCGATGACAGTGACTACAGCGCATTTTTTAACCGGGGCACCGCCTATTTCGCCAAAGGCGACCTGGCAAGGGCACTGGCCGATATGGACTCTACTCTCAGAATCAATCCCAATATCGCACCCGCTTATACCTGCCGGGGCAAGATAAAAATCCTCACTGACAATCTGCCGCAGGCCGTGGAGGAATTTAACAAGGCCATTCAGCTTGATCCCGACACTGCCGAGCCGTATAAATTCCGCGGCTTCACCCATGTTGCCCTGAAGAACGCCGAACAGGCTCTGGCTGACCTGAACAGGGCCATTCAGCTTGATGATGCAGATGCGATGGCCTATTACTACCGTGGCCACCTGTTTAATGCCAACGGCGAATTCGACCGCGCCCTGGATGATCTCAACCGTGCCCTTTTGCTGGCGCCGACGGAGCCAACAACAGCCGTCCCCTACGACCCCTTTAAATATGATCCTGACGGCATTTACCTGGAAAGGGCGATCGCCTACCGGGGCAACCAGGAATTAGCCCTGGCGGTAGCAGATGCCAAAAAGGCCGTGGACCTGAATCCCGGCTATGCCCGGGCGCAGGCCACCTACGGTGAAATGTTGCTTGCCAACGGCGATGTAGAGGCAGCCTTACCCGCCCTCAACAGGGCCATTGAGCTTGACCCGGGGATGGCAGAGGCCTATATCAACAGGGCTGTGCTGTGGGAAGTCACTGCCATCAATACCAAGGACACAAAATATTACGAGCTCTGCGCTGCAGACCTGCGCAAGGTGATCGAGTTGAACACCGACCCCGAACTGGTCGCTCAGGCCTGGGATGCCATCCGCAAAATGCAAAGCAAGGGCTATATACCTTAACCCAGCCCTTTAAACGCCGTGCTGAAAAAAACCGCTACGCTTTGGGATAGTCTGTCCTCATAGCCCGTCCAGAGGTGGCCGGCACCCTCAACCACCTCAACCTTCTTCGGTCCGGCTGCCATGCCGGCATATAGCTCTATTTCGGCCGGCGTGACCACGTCATCCCCGTTCCCTCCCACTATCAATTTGGGTTTGACGCAGCTTTTCAATATCTCACCACGCCCCTTTTCGAGGTAGGGAGAGACCAGGGCAAAAGCGCAGACGCGTTCATCCTCACAGGCTACGGGTAAAACAACGCCTCCACCGAACGAATAGCCTGCCAGTCCCAGCCTCTGCCTGTCGACGCCTTCCCTCCCTTGCAGGTAATCCAGCGCCGCACGGACATCATCCTGTTCACCGATGCCACCATCGTATGTGCCACCACTTCCACCCACACCCCTGAAATTAAACAGCAGGGCGGAGATACCAACCGCTACAAGACTCTCTGCTACGGCAAAGGTAACATTGTTATGCATCGATCCACCATAGAGAGGATGAGGGTGGCAGACTACAACCGCTGGGGCAAGCCCGGTTACTGGTTTGCTGAAATAGATTCCTTCCAGCCTGAGATTCCCGCAGGGAAAGCTGACATGATCCTGCTTCATTCCTTCCTGTCCATCCTTGCACCCCACCACGCCCTCAACCTGGCTACGATGGTCTTCTCGAAGCCCTGGTCTGAGGGGAAATAGTAGCGCTTGTCCCTGATGGAGTCGGGCAGGTTCTGCTGTTCTACAAAATGGCCCTCATAATCATGGGCATACTTATAGCCCTTGCCGTAACCCATGTTTTTCATCAGCTTCGTAGGCGCGTTACGCAGATGAAGGGGAACGGGATCGTTGCGGGTAGCCTCCACATCGCCTTTCACCCTGGTATAAGCGGTGTAGAGTGAGTTGCTTTTGGGTGCGGTAGCCAGGTAGACCACGGCCTGGGCCAGTATGACGTTGCACTCGGGCATGCCGACAAAATGCACAGCCCGCTGGGCAGCCACGCATACGACCAGTGCCTGGGGATCGGCCATGCCCACATCCTCGGAAGCAAAGCGGATCAGCCTGCGGGCAATATAAAGTGGATCCTCCCCAGCCTCGAGCATACGTCCCAGCCAGTAAAGGGCTGCATCAGGGTCCGAGCCACGCATCGTCTTATGAAGGGCAGATATGGCATCATAATGCTGGTCGCCCGACTTATCATACAGCAGGGCACGCTTCTGCATCGATTCCTCGATCTCGCTGACGCTGATATGCCTGGCACTGTCGTCAGCAGGGCTGACGGCCTGGGCAGACATTTCCAGGGCGTTAAGTGCCACACGGGCATCGCCATTGGCGAGCGTGATCAACAGCTCCAAAGCTTCATCAGACAAATGGACGTTCAACCCCGCCAGCCCTACTTCCCTGTCCCTCAGTGCCCGCAGTATAATCGTCTTAATATCTTCATCGCTAAGAGCTTCGAGCATAAAGACCCGGCTGCGCGACAGCAGTGCTGAGATCACCTCGAATGACGGGTTCTCAGTGGTGGCACCGATAAAAGTCACATCACCATTTTCCACGTAGGGCAGGATGGCATCCTGCTGTCCCTTGTTGAAGCGGTGGATTTCATCGATAAACAGGATCGTTCGTTGTCCCGTGGTTTTCCGCCTGCGCAATGCCTCATCGACAACCCGCCGTAGGTCAGCCACGCCCGCCGTAACCGCACTGAGCGGCACAAAGTAAGATTTGGATACGTTGGCTATCACCCTTGCCAGGGTGGTCTTGCCGCTGCCGGGAGGCCCCCACAGTATAAGGGAGGGGATCTGGTCAGACTCAATGGCCTTGCGCAGTACCTTGCCCTCACCGATGATGTGCCGCTGCCCAACGTACTCGTTGAAATTCCTGGGACGCATACGTGCTGCCAGAGGCAAGGAAGATATAGATTTTTCGGATCCTGCCCCGGGGCCTTTATCACCCTGTAACTCAGGCGAACCGAGGTCAAAGAGGGTCATGGCGACGGCGTCTCTCGCTTCATTATCTCGGGTGCCACGGTCGAAGCCCGCTCGTAATAGTCCTTGATCTTATCCAGGTAGGTTATGCGTGATGCGATCAGTGTGACGGTAGCGATATCGCTGACACCGTAAAAATCACCTCCTCGCACCTCCCCGTTGTTGGTCAGCTCGCGAAGCCGGTTGCCCACCGAGCGTGTCATATTGATATTGGCGCTTTTACTGGGAACGCACAGCAGGTAAAGCGCCTTGCGGGCATCCTCCAGACGGCATTCAATGGAAAAATGGGCCAGAGCCGCACTCATGGCTTCCATAGCCTTGATCGACTCCTCTCCCTTGCTTTCAAAACTGTCGCTGCGCCTGAACAGGGAAAAACCGGAGGAGGGTATCTGTGCCGTGCCGTAGCCGATAGCGGTCCAGCCACTCAAAGTCTGTACTATATCACCAACGCCGATGTTGCTGGTGCCGAGAAACCGGGGATCGACCTTCTCACTGGCTCGGAGCAGGTCGAAGAAGGGGGCCACGATCTCACGGTTGACGGCATCGTTGGAAGCCGGCGACTTGATGCTGGCTTCAGACATGACCTTTTCGTTGTCGAAGAGAAAGACCGCATCGGCTGTCCTGTCAATCGATTTGAGGCACAGGGCAGTGTTATATATGCAGAGGGGGACGTTGGCCTCTGCCCGAAGGGGTAGCACAATGAGTGCATAGACCGGTTTATTAACATACCGGTCCTTGAGCTTACGTGCCAGGATGGATATGCCGCCTGAGCCGATGCATCCTGCACTGGAAGCTACCAGAAGGAAGGCGTCTGTCTCAAAAAACTCACCTGCCCGCATGGTCGCAATAATGCGGTCACCATTGGTCTTCATCAGGTCCGCCCCGACTTCAATCTTCTTGGTGGATGGGGCAGGGGCGGGCAACTGGATGGTCAACAGCTTATCACCGACCTTCCGTAGCGAATTAAGGCTGGCCTGATCATCATTAATGGCATATGACCTTACCAACACATCCACTCCGGTCTCAGCCCTGGCCTTATTGCCCAGTCGCACGAACTCCGCAGCGATATTGTATCCGCAATCTCCGATCCCGATAACTACGAGCTTCACAAGTCGGACCTCCCGGGGTGGATTTCAGGATGGACAGAAGCTGGTAAAACCATCATATTCATAGCCGGAGGTATTTCATTGAACCTGATATATACCATAACAGATAGATGCCAGCATAGCAACTAAATCTTCTACTTATACCTCTTAACCTGAAATCGAAACATCTCTATCGGCTCAGACCTCATTATGCCTGCCTTCTGCCGGCAGATATCGATCTGCGTTTCAACATCGTCAACCCCTTCCAGATCGGGCAAAAGCAATCCGCGGCGGAACCCTGACTTCACGATCAGGCCGTACTTTTTTGGGTCGAGCTGGGATTTGTCCGCTACCGGCTCCGGAGGAGTCAGCACATCCACGCTGTATTCAAGTTCATCCAGCTCTGAGGGTTGCACCGGGGGAAAACGCGGGTCGGCGACTGCGGACGATATACCGTTACGGACTATCTCTTCAGCAATGTTTGCCTCCATAGGCTCAAATGTGCCGATGCAGCCGCGTAGCTGGCCATGTTTCTTGAGCGTGACAAAGACACCTGCCCTTTTTTTCATTTCCGGCGTCAGTTCAGCCGGGCGGATAACCTTTCCCGTCCGAACGTAAGTTTCCACAGCCTGTCTGGCAAGCTGAACCAGTGGATGCAATTCCTTTTTCATCGCTATACCTCACTTTTTGGTGATCATGATTCCTGCGTAGCCCACCACGCTGGAGTAGTCCCCGGAAGTGTCACCGCTGGTCTGGTACTTTATCAGATCTGCCTTCGTCGCACCCAGCTCCTTCGCCGCCGTTATCAGAGAGATTACAGGGGCATATCCGCACATGGTAATATTGTACTTCGCTAAACGCCTGGCCAGCTCATCGGCATCGAGGTCAAGAATGGCATCGATTGCCTGCCTGTCCTTGCCTTTGGCGCTCTCATGCGGCTCATAATGCGTCATATCGCTGCTGGCCAGGATGACAGCATCGGAACCCGTCTTCTTTATGGCCCGGGCCAGTGCGAGGCCGATGTCCTTGTATATAGGGATGTCGGCCTGGGAAAGGACGATGGGCACGATGGTAACATCCGGCTTGAAATATTGCAGGAATGGCAACTGAACCTCCAGCGAATGCTCATAGCGGTGGGCAAGCTGGTCAGGCTCAAGCCAGGTCGATTCC
>DFZI01000093.1 GCA_002383665.1 Dehalococcoidia bacterium UBA4060 | reverse complement strand
AATCGACGCTGATCATGATGGTCTCCGCCTTTGCGGGGCGCGAGACCATCCTCAATGCCTACGAAACAGCCAAGGCTGAAGGCTACCGCTTTTACAGCTTCGGCGATGCCATGTTGATCCTTTAACCGGGCAGCTGATCATATCTCTTCTTCCTCCTTCAGCTATATCATATTGCGCCCTGCTGCCAAACCCAATATAATCAGCCTGTATGCCTGCAAGTCTTAAAAGGTACTGTATCGTTAACCGTCTGGTATGAAATCTGTCAGCAGCGGCGTCCTTGCCTTCGTCCTCGCACTGTGCGTCATCTGTCTCGGCCTGGTCATCTATTTCGCCAACATCCCGAAGGCCGACGACAGATTCAGCGAGTTTTACCTGCTGGATGAAGACGGCCAGCCCTGCGATTATCCCTGCGTGGTCACGGCCGGCTCTCCCTTTTACGTAACGCTGGGCATCGTCAACCATGAGGATGTGCCCAGGTCATATACAATATGCGTCCTTTACGCAGGTGAGCTGCTAAAAAAGGTAAACAGCGGCACGGTGAAGCAGGGAGAGAAGTGGGAAACACAGACCGCCATCACACTGACCGGGACAGGCAGGGAGAAAAAGGTGGAGTTCTACCTTTATCTCAGCGGTGAGGAAAAACCTCACATCGGACATCCCCTGGTGCTGACGCTTGATGTGAACAATCAATGACNNATATACCGTATACCTTTCCATATGGTAATATTTCTTTAACGGATATCGTCGATAATATAATAGCTTATTGATGTTAGGGAGACAGAATAAATGTGCGGGATAATCGGTTACTGTGGCAAGACGGGCAGGGCAGCTTCGATTATTTTCGATGGCTTGAAAAAGATGGAGTACCGCGGCTATGACTCGTCGGGCATAGCCACCATCGATAAAGGCAAGATCATCATCCGCAAGGGTGTGGGATTGCTGGAGGATGTCAACCGTGAGCATCATCTCGATAGCCTGCCCGGCCATGTNNCCCCACCACGATTGCAAAGACGAGATCGCCGTGATACACAATGGCATCATTGATAACTACCAGGCCCTCAGGCACAGCCTGATCAAGCGCGGCCACAATTTTATTTCCGAGACCGACACCGAGGTCATCCCCCACAAGCTCGAGGCCGAGATGGCTAAAGGCCGCTCCCTCGTGGAAGCCGTGCTGGCCACGGCCCCCCAACTGGAAGGCTCATATGCCTTCTTAGCCATCTGCATAAGGGAGCCCGGTAAGATCGTGGGAACCCGCAGAGGCAGTCCCCTGGTGGTCGGCACTGCTCCCGGCAAGGCCTTTGCCGCCAGCGATTCTCTGGCGCTGGCAGGAAAGGTGGACAGACTTTACATGCTGGGCGAAAACGAGGCCGTGGAGATGACCCCGGAGGGCCTGACCTTCTATGACCAGGCCGGCAGGCAGATAGAGAAAAAGCCCGTCAGACCCGACACGCAGTGGAATGATACCGACAAGGGTGATTACCCCTACTTCATGCTCAAGGAGATCATGGAGCAGCCTAAAACCCTGCTGGCCGCAGCAGACCAGGACAGTGAGCTGTTCACCTCCATAGCGCTCGATATGCTGAGGGCAGACCAGCTCGTCATCACCGCCTGCGGCTCCTCACGACATGCCGCCTTGGTGGGCAGGTATCTTTTCTCCAGCGTGGGCAAGAAATTCGCCGAAGTGGTGATGGCCTCCGAGTTCCAGTATTTCGCCGAATCTCTCAACAAAAACACGCTGGTGATAGCCGTCTCGCAGAGCGGCGAGACGCTGGACGTGGTCGAGGGCGTCAGGCTGGCACGCCAGGCCGGTGCTAGGATCGTATCGATCATCAACCGACCCCAGTCGCTGCTGGGCGAGCTCAGCCACAACGTAATCTATCTCAACTGCGGCCCGGAAGTGGGAGTGGCCGCCACCAAGACCTTCCTCAACCAGGTCGCCGCCTTTTACATGCTGGCCTTCGCCATGGTTCACTCCTTCGATATGGCCGTGGACAACATACGCAAGATGAGCAGGCAGGTCGCCAAGGCTATAGATTGGAATACAAAGACCATTGCCGATATCGCTGCCAGGTACGCCGGCAAGAACGATTTTTATTACATCGCACGTGGGATCAATTTCGCCATCGCCTCCGAAGGAGCTCTCAAGCTCAAGGAGATATCCTATATCCATGCCGAGGGCATGCCTGCCGGCGAGCTCAAGCATGGCACGCTCTCACTGATCGAAAAGGGCACCCCCGTGCTGGTCATCTGCCCCGCGGATTACACCTACCAGGAGACGCTCGCCAATGCCCTGGAGGCCAAGGCGAGGGGAGCTAAAATCATCGCCGTCTCAGATCAGGATAACGAGGTCTACGACCACTGGATCAGGATACCCAGGGTTCATGAGCTTCTTTACCCTCTCGTGACCGTGGTGCCGCTGCAGCTCCTGGCCTACTACCTTGCCCTGGAGCGCGGCCATAACCCGGATAAGCCCCGCAACCTGGCCAAATCAGTCACGGTGAAATGATCCGCCCCAGCTTTGAATAGGATAATATTGACTTGCGCTGTATTTACCGTTAACCTGTTTAACATATGGCGACGATACAAAACAGGAAGACCGTAGCCGTCATCCCCTGCCTCAACGAGGAGAAGTTTATCGGCAGCGTGGTGGCCGCAGCGGCCAGGCATGTCGATGATGTGATCGTCATCGACGATGGCTCTACGGACAACACCTCCGCCTGTGCCTCATCGGCCGGTGCCACAGTTATCAGGCATGACAGGCCCCGACAGGGGGCAGGCGCAGGGACGCGCACCGGCTTCGAGGCTGCTATCAAGAAAGATGCCGGTATCATTGTCACGCTGGATGGCGATGGCCAGCACGACCCCGGTGAGATACCCATCCTCATCCAGCCACTTGTTGATGGCGAGGCCGATATCGTGATCGGTTCACGCTTCCTGAAGGAGGCCAGCGTAGCCCGCTACCGCAAGTTCGGCATCGACGTGATCACCTGGGCCTATAATTTCGGCCATAAAGACAGGATCATCGATGCCCAGAGCGGCTTCCGTGCCTACAGCCGCCGGGCTGTCGAGGCCATCCACATCACCTACCCGGGGTTCGGCTTCAGCATACAGACGCTGGTGCAGGCTCGTAAACAGGGACTCAAAATCATCGAGCGACCTGTATCCTGCATCTATCATGATGAAGGCTCCACACTCAACCCCCTGACACACGGACTGGGCGTCATGTGGGCCGTAGTGAAAATACGCTTGCAGGAAGAGGTACTCAAACAGGGGAAAGGCCGATCAAGATGAGGGTCCTTTTCGTCCTGGAAAACTACTTCCCTTTCGTTGGCGGCGCCGAGACGCTCTTCCAGCATGTCTGCGAGGGCCTGGCAGAAAAGGGTCTCACACAGTGACGGTGGTGACCAGCAGCCAGCCCGGCACGCCCGCCTACGAGGTGCTCAACGGCGTGACCATCCACAGGGTCAGATGCCCGCGACGGGGCTCGCGTTACTGGTTCACCTTCCTTGCCATTCCGAGGGCTATCAGCCTCTCACGTACGGCCGACATTATCCAGACCACAACCTATAACGGCGCTTTTCCCGCCTGGCTCGCCTCACGCCTGTGGGGAAAGAAATGCGTCATAACAGTGTATGAGGTCATTGCCGAAGGTTGGAGATCGATGATGGGCATGAACCGGTTCATGGCCTGGCTGCACCGCCTCCTGGAGCATATCATCATCATAATCCCCTTTGACCGCTATATCTCCGTCTCGGAGTATACGGCCGGACGCATCAGGCGTTACGGAATATCGCCGGATAAAATCAAGGTTATCTACAACGGCATCGATTACGCCATATTCGACCCGCATAAGGCAGTAGGTAAGCAGATCAGGGAAAGGTTAGGCCTGAGAGACAACTTCGTCTATATGTCGTATGGGCGTCCGGGCATCAGCAAGGGGCTGGAATACCTGGTCAGAGCCATACCCTTGATAGCGGAGAAGATCCCGCACGCCAGGCTGCTGATGATACTAAGCAGGCAGCCGGCGGATGGCTACAAGAAGATAACTGGCCTGATCAAAGCGCTGGGCGTGGAGGATAAGGTGACACTGGTAGACCCCGTCCCCCGCGATGAGCTGCCCGCGTATATTGCGGCGGCGGACTGCGTTGTGGTGCCTTCCATCTCGGAAGGCTTCGGCTTCACCGCCATAGAGGCCTGCGCTATGGGCAGGCCCGTGGTGGCCTCCAACGTGGCCTCACTTCCCGAGGTGATCTCGGGCACCTG
>DFZI01000049.1:14680-28763 GCA_002383665.1 Dehalococcoidia bacterium UBA4060 | reverse complement strand
CTTTATTGTCCTATCCCTGCATCGCCGCTATAATTGAGCAATTCGGATAATAATGCAAATTAGCGACCGTATCCTGCATAGCGTGTCCAAGCCCGCCCGTTACACGGGTGGAGAGTGGAATACCATCCGCAAGGACTGGGATTCCGTTTCTGTGCGCGTGGCGCTGGCCTTCCCCGACATCTATGAGGTGGGCATGTCCAATATGGCCATCCCGATTTTATACGAGCTACTGAATAATCTCCCTGACGTGCTGGCTGAACGTGTTTATGCCCCGTGGCCTGATATGGAAGAACAGTTAAGATTTAACAGACAGCCCCTTTACAGCCTGGAATCAAAGCAACCGCTGGGTAAATTTGACGTGGTAGGATTTTCTTTGGGTTACGAGCTTAGCTATGTAACCGTGCTTAATATGCTGTACCTAGCCGGAGTGCCGGTATTTAGTAAAGACCGTAACGACGACCATCCCCTGGTGATAGCAGGCGGCAGTTGCACCATGAATCCCGAGCCTGTATCGGATTTCATTGATGCCTTTTTCATCGGCGAGGCTGAAGATACGTTAGCGGAAGTTGTAGCATGCATAGGAAGATATAAAAATAATCGTGACAAACTGCTGAAAAAACTGGCATCACTTCCCGGCATTTATGTGCCATGCTTTTATACGCCTCAATACGGCCCCGGGGGCACCATGTCAGCGCTCAAATGCGAAAGCAGCATTGCACCACCTTCGGTCAGGCGGATGGTGGCAACCGGGATCAGGCCAGTGGTGCGTCCGGTTGTGCCCTATATTGAAGTTATCCATGACCGTGGCGCTGTGGAAATCCAGCGCGGCTGTACCCGTGGCTGCCGCTTTTGCCAGGCAGGTATGCTCTACCGCCCCGTACGTGAACTTGCTCCCGACAAAGTCATTGAAGCCATGGACTGCCTGGTAACGAACTGCGGCTATAATACCTTCTCCCTGGTATCGCTGAGCTCCGGTGACTACAGTGAGATCAATCATGTTGTGAAATGCCTGAGCGAAAAATATGAAGGCAACGGCATTACCCTCAGCCTGCCCAGCCTGAGGCTGGATAAATCTTCGGTCGATCTGATTGATTCCCTCCCATCGGGTAAAAAGACAACCCTGACTTTTGCCCCTGAAGCGGGCAGTGAGCGCCTGCGACGTGCCCTAAACAAGTGGATACCTTATGAATCAATGATGGAGACTTTTTCTTCGGCTTTCGAAAAGAACTGGATGAATCTTAAGCTTTATTTTATGGTCGGATTGCCTACCGAGACTATGGAGGATGTTGAAGGCATAGCGGATCTGCTACAGTCAATCAGCAGGCTGGGCAGGGATATCCGGGGTAGGATGCCGCGGATCCGGGTTTCCGTCGCCTCTTTTGTTCCCAAGCCTCATACACCCTGCCAGTGGTCGGCTCAGGATAGGACAGAGCTTTTGACTGCAAAACATAACCTCCTGCAAAACCGCCTGCTTCACAGCAATATACAACTATCGTGGCACGATCCATGTACCAGCCTGCTGGAGGCAGCGTTGTCACGCGGTGACCGCAGACTGGGCCAGGTCATCTACACGGCTTGGAAAAAGGGGGGCAGGCTGGATACCTGGAGTGAATACTTAGACCACAGCAGGTGGCATCAGGCTTTTACGGAGTGTGGCATAGATCCATCATTTTACGCCCATCGGCAGAGAGATATTGATGAGACGCTGCCCTGGCAACATATACAATCGGGGATAAGTGACGCATTCCTTAAATCAGAGTACAGCAAGATGGCAGATGGCGAGCTTACACCTGATTGTCGCTCTTCTGAATGCAATCTGTGCGGATTACAGGGCTCATTGGCAGCTTGTAAAGCCAGGGCCAGCAAGGTGAAAAACCGGATCAAACTTGACTTTCAGACTCCAACCCGATAAGCTTTATGGTTTGTTACTAATCTTGGAGAAAGATAATGAGACAACTTGAGCTTGAAGTATCAAAACGAGATATAAAAGGTAAGAAAGTCCGCTTCCTGCGTAGGAGCGGGCTGGTACCCTGCAATATTTATGGGCACGGCATTGATTCAATGCCGGTGCAGGTTGAGGCACACAAATTATCGCAGGTATTGCATAGTGCTGGCGGCACGGACCTGATCTCACTTAAAATGAAAGGAGATAATGCACCAGGCAAAGTGCTCATCCGTGAAGTCCAGCGCAACCCGATGACCGGCGAGCCTATGCATATTGATTTCTACCAGGTCAATATGGCCGAGAAATTGAATGCCGAGGTGCCCCTTGTATTCACAGGTGAAGCGCCAGCCCTGAAGCTGAAGAACGTTTCGCTCATGCATGCCCTCACCTCACTGCATATTGAAGCCCTGCCTGACGACCTCCCCCACAATATCGAGGTGGATATATCCAGCCTGGAACAGCCCGAAGATGCCCTGCATGTCAAAGACCTCCGGATCAGCGATAAGATCACCGTGCTTACCGATCCTGATCAGATGATTATCAAGGTCGCTGAAGTCCGCAAGGCCATGGTGGAGGAAGCTCCTGTGGCGGCAGCAGAGGGCGAGGAAGTCGCAGCCGCCGAAGGTGAGGCCGCAGAGGGCAAAAAAGAAGAAGGGGATACCGAAGCCAAAAAGTAACGCCGGATCACTTCTTAAAAGAGCTTTTGTATCTTCCCCTGCCAGCCTAATAGTAGCCTTCTATAATCTTGCCTTTTATTTTCCCTCCCACCTCCAGCAGGCCATAGGATCTGCTGGCCCTGCCGGGATTAAACAGCAGTATCCCCTTCACAACATTATTAAATGCCTCATGGCTATGCCCGAAAACAATGGCATCGACATTGCCAAAAGATTGCCTTACACGCTCCTCGATCATCCAAGGACCGCCGTTTCCGTGCATAATGCCAATCTTTTTCCCCTCTACTTCGATTATTTGCTTGTGCGGAAAAACAACCTTTACTTCCGGCAGGTCCATATTGCCGTAAACTCCCTTCACCGGCGCCAGCCTCTCCAAACCTTTGATGACATCCATTGTCGTTATATCGCCGGCATGGATGATGAGATCTGTTTTTGCCAGAGCGGTTAACAGGTTTTGCGGCAGTTCGTCAAATGACCTGACATGTGTATCCGAGATAACTCCCATGATCAAAACTGCTACTCCTCTATTTAACAACGGATGGCATCCTGCGTTATCCCACAGGCCCGTATCCACAAATATATTATCACTATCACAGCAGGACGCATAAAAATCCCGCCTCCGTCCTGAGAGGCGGGAGATAAGGAGGTGCGCATTATATCTACACTAACCAGGCTACCGCTATAAAAAGCAGGCTCCCCAGCAAAAATCCTACAAGTATGGCGTCAAAATGTAAATTGGTGCTCATTTATTTTAGATCTCACTAATTCTTGCTCGAGTGCCTCTTCTGAAGAAACGTTATTTTCAGTTTGAAAGTTTATCCAGCTTCAGCCTCCTGAGATTTCGTGCAAAAAGGTAGATTTATTTTCTGCGCTCTCTTATACTGTACATAACAAATGAATAGCGACATATTCAAAACGCTCTACACCAAGGAGGCAAGGCTGCATGAAGTGTACTCTTCACCCTGAAAGAGAGGCTGTCGGAATTTGTGCTGAATGCAATAACGCTGTCTGCTCCGAGTGTAAGGTTGAATACCGGGGCCAGGTTTTTTGCAACCCCTGCATTGAAAAAAAGATCATAGGGACAGATGCTACTTCCACCCAGCCAACGCTTACCGCAGGTGATATCAATACCTCCGGCATGGGCAGCAAGTCTGTTATCCCGGCGGGACTGGGCGATTGGAACTGGGGCGGCTTTCTGCTCACCTGGATCTGGGGTATCGGCAACAATGTCTGGTGGTCCTTCCTCTTCTTTGTTCCCTTCCTGGGCCCGCTGGTCATGCCGTGGGTGCTGGCCTTCAAAGGCAATGAGTGGGCCTGGCAAAGCAAACGCTGGGAAAGCGTCGAACATTTTAAGCGGGTACAGCATACCTGGGCGATGTGGGGGATCTGGGTGATAATCGCCCTTTCAGTACTGACCTTAATCCTATTCGCCATCGTTGTCGGCTTGATAGTCTACGGATTGCAGTCATCAGGCTTTAAGTGGTTTTAGAGGCGGGAATATCTGTTATGAAATGCACTGTACACACCGATAGAGATGCAGCAGGGGTCTGCTCCAGTTGCGGCAGGTATGTCTGCCCTGAGTGCAAGGCCGTCATAAACGGGAAGATATACTGCAATAGCTGTGTATCTGCACGTCTGGATAGCGGTGCCTGGCCGGGCCAGGCAGATGTCGCTATTTATCCTTCAGGCATGGGGTCCGGCTCATCGGTGCCTCCCGAGATCAGAGGCTGGAACTGGGGCGGATTTCTGCTCACCTGGATCTGGGGCATCGGCAACAATGTCTGGATCGCCCTCATCGCCCTGCTTGGTATAATACCCTCGGTGGGGTGGATAGTCAGGCTAACCATGCGTATAATACTGGGCATCAAGGGCAATGAGTGGGCCTGGCAAAGCAAACGCTGGGAAAGCGTCGAACATTTTAAGCGGGTACAGCGTACCTGGGCATGGTTTGGCGTAGGCCTGATCGTATTACAGATTGTACTGATGATAGCTGTCATAGCACTGGTGATATCGCTTTATATGATAGGTATAAACATCGATCGCTATCCGAACTGGCGGAGTATCCTGCCCGGGCTATAAGATGGCACTTGACAACTCTACAGGCAGGCCACATGTAATCATTATTTGAAACTTAGAGGTGGCGAATAATGAACAATTTGCTTATTTACGGGATTATCTTCCTAAGTGGACTGATAATAGGCATCGTAGTAACGATCATTATTACGCGTATTTACAAACCATATTATCATCAGGATTTAATGTCAATCAGCGGCGAGATACAGAAAAACCTGGCAGCATTCACCGACACGTCCATGCAAGCCTCGGTACAGCACCTTGTAAATATGTCCGAACAGGTTGTTGCCAAGCATACGCAGCTTGGTGAACAGAATCTTGAAGGCAAAAAGGCGCTCATCGACCAGTCCATCCAGGAGGTGAGGTCCGGTCTGAAAAGCGTAGAAGATCTGGTCAATCAGCTTGAGAAGGAGCGCGAAAATGCCTACGGCCAGCTGACAGAACAATTAAAAGACGCCTCGAGGCAAACGCTAAAGCTGCAGGACACAACCTCAAAATTGCAACTGGCGCTGGGGAACGCCCGTGTCAGAGGCCAGTGGGGGGAACGTATGGCCGACGATATCCTCCGTATGGCAGGCTTTATTGAGGGTATAAACTATTTAAAACAGCAACCCAGCGAGAGTTCCGGCAACCGGCCTGATTACACGTTCCTGCTCCCCAATAATCTGCAATTGAACATGGACGTGAAGTTCCCACTGGATAACTATATGAGGTACATTAACTCTGAATCAGAAACCGATCGTGAAAGCTACGCTACTGCCTTTCTCAGGGATGCGCGGCAGCGCATTCGCGAGGTCAATACCCGTGAATATATAAATCCCGAACAAAACACCGTCGACTATGTTCTGGTCATGATCCCCAACGAGCAAATCTACCGCTTCATCAACGAGAATGACCCCGCTATTCTGGATGATGCCCTGAGAAGCAAGGTTGTGCTTTGCTCACCCGTGACGCTCTATGCCGTCCTGGCCGTGATCAGGCAAGCTGTGGAAAACTTCAAAATGGAAAAGGCAGTGGATGAAATCCTGCGCACGGTCAGCGCGTTCCAGGTCCAGTGGCAGAAATACGTGGATAGCATGGATAGGATGGGCAAGAAACTGGAAGAGGCCCGCAATGAATATGATAACCTCGTCACCACGCGTAAAAATAAACTGGAAAGACCGCTTAAAAAGATTGACGACATACGGCGTGAGCGCGGCATAGAAGAGTTGCAGGACATGGAATCGGAGAATGTCAAGCCGAGTATCGATACTGCACAGGGCGAAAACAGCCAGTAGCATGTAAATCATATGAATAGATAGGTCGCCTGTGTTTGCTCTATATTCAAGGACAACCTTGACAAACAACCTTGTATATGTTGTAAATATACTGTTACAATTCAACTCGTGCTGATTGCCGTGGACAGTAATTAAAAAATAACATACCTGGAGGGGGTGAGCTACAATGTTGCCGCTTAAAAGTATTCTATATCCAACTGATTTCAGCGAACCTTCATATGAGGCGCTCAAGATTGCCATCGAGTTAGCTACTCATTTCGATGCATTTCTGCATATAATTACGGTAGTCCCCCTTGTCCCGATTGTAGAGGCGCCCATCGGCATAGAGTCATCCAGCTTCAACATCGCCACCTACCAGAAGGAGCTCGAAGGCCAGGCCAGGAAATCATTGAAGGGTCTGATTGAACAGAAGATGGACAAGTCCATCAGGGTTTCTACAGCCGTACTGATCGGAAATGCGGCCGCCGAGATCGTACGCTATGCTGTAGAGAAAAATATTGACATCATCGTTATATCCACTCATGGGCTTTCCGGCTGGCGCAGATTCATCGCAGGATCAACTACCGAACAAATCGTCCGCCAAGCCACCTGCCCTGTGCTCACTATACACAAGCCTGTGAAGAAATAGGCGAGGCTTTACCGTCTGCCAAGCTCGTAATTGACCTGCATATAGCGGATGATGTCGGCACGGCTGATCATTCCCACCAATTTCCCGTCCACCTCCACCGGCAACTGGTCAAAACCGTTTTCAGCCATCTGCTTAATTGCCATCTGCAGATTATCTCCGGGGTGTACAGTCTTGAGCGGCAGACCTGTCATAATTTTGGTAACGGACACGTTCGGCCAGTCAGAGGTCGGTATCTTTTTGATATCTGCAATGGTAACAATGCCCTGCAATATATTATCCTGCACCACCGGCACCACGCGCAGACCCCGCTTGATAAAAATATCGTTGACCAGCAGGCTGACCGGTGCGGTAGGCTCCACTGTTTCAGGATTGCCGTTCATAACGCTGCCCACTCTCACATTCAGCCAGATCGACCTCAACTCCAGTTCACGCCTGGAAGCTTCAGCCGCTCCGTTGAGGAACCAGCCGATCAGCGCCAGCCAGATCCCGTCCATGAAATCGCCGGTCAGCGCAATAATCAGGCCACCTACGATAAAAACCCATCCAAATACCTGCCCCACCACCGTGGCGATCGTGGTGGCCTTTTTGAGATCATTGGTACTGCCCCAGATGATCGAGCGCAGCACCCTGCCTCCATCCAGGGGAAAGCCGGGTAGCACGTTGAAAGCTGCCAGCAAAATATTCAGCATGACCATGTAATCAACCACTGCTTTGACCGGCCCTTCAGGTGCGTAACCCAGTAAATCCACTGCCTTAAACAGGCCTGCCACCAATATGCTGGATAGGGGACCAACGATAGCGATAGCAAACTCCAGGCCCGGTTTCTCCGGTTCATCTTCGAGGTTGCTGACTCCTCCCAGCAGGAACAGCGTTATGCTCTTTACCGGCAGGCCCTGCGAATTGGCCACCAGTGAGTGCGCCAGCTCATGGATCAAAACCGAGACGAAGAGCAGAATAGCGGCCACCGCTGATGTCACCCAGTAAACCCATGTTTCCCAGCCCGGATATTGATAAGGGTAGTAGCCAACTGCCAGCGACCATGTTATAAGGATAAAAATGAGAAACCAGGAATAATGGATGGCTATTTCTATCCCTGCTATCTTGCCAATGCGGATCGACCCCTTCATCATTGCACGATAGCCCTCTTTTCAGTTGATCTCGGAAAGGAATTTATCAATGGCGGCATTGACAAGCTGAGGCTTTTCCAGGAAGACCAGGTGCGTGGCCCCTTCGATGACTTCGACCTTGCACGAGGGCATATTCCTGGCCATGTACTGGGAGTACTTGGGCGGCGTCATATTATCCTGATCGCCTACAATTGCCAGTGCCGGCAGGGTTATTTGACCGATCTTATCCATGACATCAAATTTATCACAGCAGAGAAAATCATTAAGCTGCGGCGCCGGCCCTAACCTGGCTATACCGGGCAGCAGCAGTTCACGCACCTTTTCATCCACACCGGCATACAGGGGCTTAACCAGCTTTTCCATCCACGCCCCGCTGTCATCCAGCGTGTTCCTTATCGATTCGATGATAAGCGGCAGCACCCTTAACCTCGCTCCGGAGCCGATTAAAATAATCGCTTTGAGATCGCCCGGGTATTTAATCGCATGTTGCAGAGCAATAGCGCCCCCCAGGGAATGCCCTGCCAGCACAACATCCCTGTAACTTTTCTCCCGGATATAATCATGTAACCAATCGGAGTGTTCCTCCACGCTGGTGCACAGCTTTCCGTCGGGATGCCCGGGGAGATCAGGAGCATCGCAATCCTTAAAATGCTCTTTCTGATAATACCACGTCTGCCCCGTGGCTCCTGACCCGTGAACAAACACCAGTTTCATACTCACCTCAACTCTATATTTTTTATATTCACATTCCCTGCCGGTTTTACCGAAAAAAGGGGCGGGCCTGATAGCCCGCCCTCCATCTATTGCTGCGACGTTATGAACCGAAAGGTAATTCCTGCTGGCCGGGGACTATGTTCCTGGGCGGCAGCTTGGCCACTGCCCGGGTCTCCTTTATTCTCTGCTCTTCGGGATTTTCCTTCTCTACCAGCGCGATGGAAACGACCCTGTCGCCTTCATCCAGCCGGGAAAGCATAACTCCCTGCGTGATCCTGCCCTTTACCGGCACGCCTTCACGCCTTTTCTTCTTTTCGCCCTCGTTTGTAACTTTGGCCTCTTTCTCAACATCAACATTGATGCGCAACTGTACGCCGTTGGCAGTGGTGATGAACAGTTCATAGCCGGGCGGCACAAACTTGGCCGCTATGACCTTGCCGGTCTTTTCCGTTACCCGGTGCGCCATCACACCCTTGCCGCCGCGGCCATGCAAGGGGAAGCGGTCCACCCTGGTCTTCTTACCGTAGCCATTTTCTGTTACGGTGATTAGATCGGCATCCGGTTGTACTCTGCCCATGCTGACAACTACGTCGCCTTTATTCAAATTGATGCCACGCACTCCTCCGCTGGTCCTGGAAGCATTGCGCAAGGGCTCAACGGCAAATTTGACTGCCTGGCCATTGCGGCTGACCAGCATCACCCTGTCGGTATCGGCCACGACATCCACGCCAACCAGCTCCTCATCAGGTTTCAGCTTCATAGCGATGAGGCCACTGCGCCGCACCTCTTTAAAGTTATCCAGGCCGGTCTTTTTGACAATGCCTTTGGATGTCGCCAGCAACATAAACAGGCCCGGCTCGGTCTTTTCAGGCACGAACATGGCTGTTACCTTCTCTTTAGCCTCCAGCGGTATCAGGTTAACTATATTAATGCCCTTGGTCGTGCGGGCGATATCCTGGGGGATTTCGTGACATTTCAGCTTGAAAACCCTTCCCCGATTGGTGAAAAACAGGAGGTTATCATGCGTATCGGCAGCCAGTGAACTCATGACGTCATCGCTCTCCCTGGTAACCATGCCTTTTACGCCCCTGCCACCCCGCAACTGCTTGCGGAAGACGTCGGCCGGGATGCGTTTGATATACCCCTGCTCGCTCAGTGTAACGATCACATCCACGTGTGGAATGAGGTCTTCTACCTGGAACTGTCCGGCCTCATCCTCAGTAATCACACTCCGGCGTTTATCACCGTGCCTGGTCTTCAGATCAGTCACATCCTGCTGGATAAGGTTCAGTATCTTGGCAGGATCAGCCAGCAGGTCTTCCAGTTGGCTGATCGTCTTTAAAATGTCCTTGTATTCGTCGAGGATCTTTTTACGTTCGAGGTTGGCTAGTCTGCGCAACTGCATATCCAGAATAGCCTGTGCCTGCAACTGGCTGAGTGAAAACTCAGCCATCAGGTTAGTCCGTGCCAGCTCGGCCGTCTCTGATTCCCTGATCGTCTTGATAACCTGATCCAGGTGGTCCAAAGCTATCTTGAACCCTTCCAATATATGGGCCCTTTCCTTGGCCTTCTGGAGATCAAACTTTATGCGCCTGGTAATCACCACCTGCCGGAAATCGATATAGCATTGCAGGGCTTCCTTCAAATTGATCACACGGGGTTGTCCCTCCACCAGCGCTAACATATTTATGAAGAAGGCCGACTGCATGGCCGTATTCTTGAACAGGTTATTTTGCACCTTGGCCGGATGTGCATCCTTTCTCAAGCCGATCACGATGCGCATACCCTGTCTGTCGGATTCGTCACGCACCTCACTGATGCCCTCGATCTTTTTGTCGCGCGCCAGCTCAGCTATCTTCTTGACCAGCTCCGCCTTATTGGTCTGGTAAGGCAGCTCGGTCACCACCAGTTGCACCTTGCCTGCCTTGGAGGTCTCTTCCACTACCCTTGCTCTCAACACCACCTTTCCCTGCCCGGTAGCATAGGCACTTTTAATGCCTCCCACACCGCAGATGATGCCCGCAGTGGGGAAGTCAGGGCCTTTCACAAACTGCATGAGCTCATCCACCGATGCCTCGGGGTTTTCAATCAAATAATGTATGGCATCACAGATCTCAGAGAGATTATGCGGCGGGATATTGGTGGCCATGCCTACAGCAATGCCTGAAGACCCGTTCACCAGAAGGTTGGGAAGCCTGGCAGGTAGGACCGAGGGCTCCTTCAGACTGTCATCAAAGTTGGGAATAAAGTCAATGGTGTCTTTATCGATATCGACCAGCATCTCATCGGCAATGCGTGCCAGGCGGGCCTCGGTGTAACGCATGGCCGCAGGAGGATCATCATCAATGCTGCCGAAGTTACCCTGCCCGTCCACCAGCGGATAGCGCATGGAGAAATCTTGCGCCAGCCTTACCATGGCATCATAAACCGAAGCGTCCCCATGAGGGTGATATTTACCCAGCACTTCACCCACGATACGGGCGCTCTTCTTATAGGGAGTGTTGTAGCGAAGGTTTAATTCCTGCATGGCAAAAAGTATACGGCGGTGCACAGGCTTCAACCCGTCACGGACGTCAGGTAATGCACGGGAAACGATAACGCTCATGGCATAGTCGAGGTATGAGCGCTTCATCTCCTCCTCTATACCTACTGGCTTGATTGATAGTCCTAATTCCATGATTACTCCTCGTCTGGAAAACTGTCGTCAAGTTGCTGGATATCTTCCGGTGCAGTGTATCCTTCATAAATTGAGAACCCTTCAGGAACCGTTTCCGATTCTTCAGATTCGGCATACTCGGCATCTTCCGTCAGCTCCTCCTCGCCTGCACTATGTCTGAGAAGGCTGTCCTTAACATGTACCGGATAGGGCTCACTCACTTTAATCGGGAATGACAGCTTGCCGTACTGGCTGGGATGCTGCAGTGTTTCCTTGACGATCACCTTGACCCTGTCATTATCCAGGCTGACAATAGCAGCGATGTACTGGTTCCCGCCTTTGATAAGCTTGGCCAGCCTGAGGCCATGCTCCGGCTCAACTGTTCCTATGTACTCATTTTTATAGTTTTCCACTATCGCGTACTGACCCCGGACCTTGAGAAAGACCTGCTCGCCGGGAGCCATCTTAACCAGTACGGATTGTGCAGCGGGATCGACAAGGTTGACCCAGCCAGCCTTGCCTGTCTCAGCGATAAAGGCATTGGGAGGCAATTTGCGCCTCTGCTCGCTCTTGACGATCTGTGCACCCTCCAGCAGGGTTAGCCGGTCCAGGTTTTTTCTGGCGATGATATTGCTGGGAGAGATCTCCAGTGCCTGGTTGTATGCTTCTTTGGCTTTTTTATAATCCCCCAGCTCCATATGGGCACGGCCCAGTCTGTTCAGCGTATCTACATCAGTGGGAAAGACATTCAGAATACTCTCATTAACAGCCACGGCCTCTTGCCAGCGGTTTTGCGTGGCCAGCTTGATCGCTTCCTGTATCCTGTCCCTCCAGGCTACTGCTTTCTCTTCTTCACGTTCAGGCATCCCTGTTTTCTCCGGTTATAATCATATCAGCTAATAGTGTCTGTGCAAACATTTTATTTAATGCCAAAACAGGCACCTGTGCAAATCTGCCAACCTGTCATTCCTCCTGAAGTAAAATTGTAATGTGACAAAAGTCGTTTAGTTCGCAATCTGTGACCCTTATTATTTTAATACGTTACAGCAATTTGACAGGGCTTTTCAAGCGGTGCTAAATTACCACGTAACACAAATTAAGTCAACAAGAAGGTGCATCTATGAAAGATCAGGTACAGGAAGTCCTTAATATCATACGCCCCAGCCTGCAGGCCGATGGCGGCGATGTAGAGCTGGTCGATGTAAAAGACGGCATTGTCAGCGTTAAACTGAAGGGCGCCTGCTCTGGTTGTCCGATGTCTACGATGACCCTTAAAAAGGGTATCGAACGATTCCTCAAAGAGAAGCTGAGCGAGGTTAAGGAAGTAGTGGCAGTCTAACCGATTTTCAGGCTGCCTTATCCAGCTTAAAGGCCTTGTGCAGTGCCCTGACCGCCTTCTCTACCTCGCTCTCCTTTATGATGCAGGTGATCCGTATCTCTGACGTTGTGATGAGCAGAATATTTATGCCCTGATTATAGAGCGTCTCAAACATCCTGGCAGCATAGCCCGGCGCATTTTGCATGCCTGTTCCTATAATCGAGACCTTTCCCAGCCCCGAATCACTGATACACTCCCTGGCTTTAATCTTTTTCGCCACGGGTTTAATGATCTTCATCGCGCTGGTCAGATCGCTCTTAACCACGGTAAAGGTGAGATCGGTTATATTGTTGGAGCTGGCATTCTGGACTATGGTGTCAACGCTGATGCCGGCTTTGGCCAGCGGGGTAAATATAGAGGCAGCGATGCCGGGCCTGTCCGGCACGCCAGTTATTGTGATCTTGGCCACATCCATGTCATGGGCAATGCCCCTGACCTTATTGCGAACTTCCATATCTTTCCCTCCATGAATCAAGGTGCCCGGCTTGTCGATCATGCTCGATGCGACAAGTATGGGGATGTTATAAATCTGGCCAAGCTCCACCGCACGGTGATGCATAACCCTGGCACCGGAGGTAGCCATCTCCAGCATCTCCTCATAACCTATCTCATCCAGCTTGACAGCTCCGGGAACAAGGCGGGGATCGGCAGTATAAACCCCCTCAACGTCGGTGTATATCTCACAAACCTTGGCTTTCAGGCTGGCAGCCAGCGCTACCGCGGTGGTATCAGACCCCCCTCTACCCAGGGTGGTTATATCATTATCGGAGTTCAGCCCTTGAAATCCTGCCACGATCACAATATTGCCTTTATCCAGCTCCCTGAGAATGCGCTTGGGCTCAATTCCGGTGATCCTGGCCCGGCTGAAACTGGAGTCGGTGGATATCCCCGCCTGCGGGCCAGTCAGGGCAATCGCTTTATATCCTGTAGCATGCAAGGCCATGGCCAGCAATGTGCTGGAAACAATCTCGCCCGTGGAAAGTAAAAGGTCCATTTCCCTGGGCTCTGGATCTTGATTAACCTGTGCCGCCAGCTCCAGCAGTTCGTCCGTGGTATCTCCCATCGCCGAGACGACCGTCACCACCTGGTTGCCTTTATCGAAGCAATCGGCAATCCTGCGGGCAACATTGCGGATTTTCCCGGCATTGGCTACCGAGCTGCCGCCGTATTTCTGTACTATTATCGCCATCTATACTTTAATCCATTCTTTAATTTATATTATCCCTCAGCCCTTGATGAAAAGAGACATAATCTTATACCCGGGATTTATCTCCACACCGGTCCTGCCGGCCTGATCCTCGGTAAAGCGGCTGCCCCCATTGTGAGCTACCTCTTTGCCCCAGATCAGGAAGGGCACGGGCCCGGCATAATGAGTTTTTATCTCAATCGGCGTTGGATGGTCAGGCATAACCAGCACCTTCAGATCTCCCTGCCACTGCCTCAACCTGCCCATGACCTTATCATCAATACATTCTATAGCTTTAACTTTATCCTCAATTGACCCCCTGTGCGCCATCTCGTCGGGTGCCTCAATGTGCACAACAGCCAGGTCATTTCTCTCCAGGGATTTCAGCGCTCCCTCAATCTGGGCAGTATAGTCGTTATCCAGCA
>DFZI01000049.1:6807-14521 GCA_002383665.1 Dehalococcoidia bacterium UBA4060 | reverse complement strand
GAGGGAAGATGCCCGTCAACGGCTTGGCCGGATATATCGTGAGGTGGAGTGCACACGGCCTTTAAAGTTTCCTCTCTGCCCCTTATTTTGCACAAATGCCGGTAACTGATCCCCGGGAAGAAGCGGACCGAATCCGAGCCCAGCTTCTCATTCAATACGGCTATAAGCCTGGCAGCCTCTCCTGTGGGAATATGGTCCGCACTGTAGCTGGCCATTTTGCCATTGATCACCGTCACCAGGTTGCAGCGGAAAGCCACCTCGTCCGGCTCGATGGGCACTCCCATGCTGCAGGCTTCGATGGCGCTGCGGCCTTTATAGTACAGGGAGGGATCGTAGCCCAGGACGGACATGCAGGCAGGCGCACTGCCCGGCTCCATACCAGGCGGGATTGTAAACGCCATACCCATATATCCCTCGCGGGCCATGCTATCGAGGTTGGGAGTCTCCGCCAGCTCGAGGCATGTCTTATTATCACGGGAGGGCAGAGGCCATCCAGAGGCTCCGTCCATGATGACAACACAAAATTTCACAACGGATAAGTTTACAATTGTTGCCCCAAAAGATAAAGCCGTCTATAATTACCTTCTCGTACGGGGAGTAGCGCAGCTGGTTAGCGCGCAGCGTTCGGGACGCTGAGGTCGGAGGTTCGAGTCCTCTCTCCCCGACTGACCTTCACACCATGCTTATTGCTCCTCAATCTCATACACCTTTAACACCTCATCGCCATAGTGATTGATGACCTTGATAGCAATCTTGCCGGTCTTGGGTGGGGCGAAGGGACGGCTGACGATGGAGTAGAGTGAAGACCATGCAGCCTCGTCAATTTCGGCGGTTGGCCTTTCTTCATCGACTGCCATGATCCGGTGGGGGGAGAGGCTCTCCACAGTGAAAGGTCAGGTGACGCGGATGCGCTTATTATCTTCATAAGGCTGGTCATAGAGGATTTCCGTGTCAGCACGGCGGGCAGTGGCAGCATTAATCTCCTCGCGTGTTATGCCTTCCTTGATGTCCTGGGTATTGGCGATGGGGACAAAATAAGAGCTTACACGGCGGACTTCAACGATCTCATTGGTGATGCCATCGTCAGAGAATTTGAAATGACGTGCCGGCTCTTTAAATGGAGAATTGAGTATGGGATTTTCGATTATAACGTCTGCCATTGCTATCTCCCCGCTTCAAACTCTCCTATCCAACTTACTCGTGGCTGGTGCTCCTTGACCGAATTAAAAAACCTCTCATCGGCGGTCCATAACTCGCATTCCATAATGTCCGCCAGCGCTAAGTAGTGGGTATCATAGACCGCCGGCATTTGTAGCTCTTGAGCCAGCTCTAAGGCACGAAGGTGAATTTGCGGGCTTTCCCTAATCTCGATGCCCATGTCAAGAAGTCCAGCCAGCAACTGCCTCGCTTGAGCTGAAGTGATATCTCCTTTCAGCACCCGGCGGTGCAGGACATCGGTTGCTTCGACGAGCAAAAGACATGGTGCAAGTGGCCTGGTCGCTGCGGCAGCCCACTCACTGGCTAATGACAAGGCCTCATCAGAATAGAGCTCCTTCAGTACCCACTTTATCGCCAGGCTGGCATCTACTACCACATAGCCGTTCACAACTGGCTTACCCTTTCCTCTCTATCTTGATGAATCAACTCCGTAGACTCATCGGTGAGCCTGCGCTTCCCAAAAACTGACTTTTGAAGCGTCTTGGCTTTTTCCACCGTCTCCTGGCTGAAAGCGCCGGAGGCGAGCACTCCAGCCTCTTCCCTCTCCAATTGCTGCTCTATGGCTGAGAGGGAGTACTGACGCATAGTGACGCCTTTGCGGGCGGCAGCTATCTTGAGACGCGTGCGCAACTCAGGGGTCATGTCAAGGGTAAACCGACTCTTGTTATTACCTTTCATCTGCATTACCTCACTTATAGCCAGATTATACTGAAATATGTCTTATACTGTAATATCATCATGGTTCATTTACCCAAATCGCTCCAACACATCAACCTATGGAGCACTAATGCCAGACCTTATGATAAAATAGGGCTGAGTATCTTGCCAGTAAGGATTTCCTGTCTCTTTTATACCTAAACTCAATAAAAGTAAAATTCGGGGGTTGTAAAAATGGATTTTCAACTAACAGAGGAACAGGAAATGATCAGGAGAATGAGTAAGGATTTCTCCGATAAGGTGATAGTACCCAGAGCTAAGGAAATGGAGGAGACCGGAAAGCCTCCCTACGATATTATTGCCCAAATGGGTGAATTAGGCATGATGGGCATCCCCTTCCCCGAAAAATATGGCGGAAGCGGAGGCGATTGGGTGAGTCAAATGCTTTGCGTAGAGGAGATATCCCGGGGAGATGTCACCTTAGGCACGTTATTAGATGTAACTAGCATAGTAGCACAGGAACTATACGAGTTTGGCGCTGAAGAGCAAAAGCAGAGATGGCTAATCCCCATAGTCCAGGGCAAGGAAATCGGAGCTTTCGGGCTCACGGAGCCAGAGGCAGGCTCAGACGCTGGCGCTACTCAGAGCACGGCAATGCTTGAGGGAGATAAATGGATTATTAATGGCACAAAACAGTTTATCAGCAATATCGGCTATGACAATGCATCCATAGTTGTTATAACAGCGCAGTGTCCACAGCTTAAGCGAGAGGATGGGAAGAATGTTATCAATACATTCATTATCCCTAAGGGCACCCCTAATTTTACGGTGGGGACACACTGGGATAAAATTGGCCTTCGGTCATACCCCACTAATGAGTTGCTTTTCCAAGATTGCCGCATCCCCAAGGATTACCTATTAGGTAAGGAGGGGCGGGGTTTTGCTCAGCACTTACAGGTATTGGAAACAGGGCGAATTTTTGTTGCTGCGGTTTGTGTGGGGCTTGCGCAAGCTTGCTTTGATGCCGCTTTGCCTTATGCTAAACAAAGGCATCAATTTGGTCAGCCAATCTATAACTTTCAGGCGATATCTTTCAGACTGGCTGATATGGCTATGAATATTGAGATGGCGCGCTTGATGTATATGAAGGCTGCCTGGTTAAAAGATAGAGGCTTGCCTCACACATTAGAAGCCTCCTATGCCAAGCTTTTCGCTTCCGAAATGGCAGAAAGGGCTGCCAGTAATGCGCTGCAGATTCATGGCGGCTATGGTTATATGAACGATTATCCGGTGTCTCGCTACTATAAAAATGCCAAGATATTTCAGATTGTCGAAGGAACGTCGGAAGTACAGCGATATGTTATCAGCCGCAATCTGTAGAGCTTATTAGCGACAGCAGCACCGTACTTCCTACATCGAACAAGCCTGCATTGGGGCACGACCGGCCCGGTTGAATGCAGGAAAATTTGTGTGTCAGCCTAAGGCATCTTCTTTTTAGCCTCGTCCCAGAGGCCATCCATTTCAGCCAGGGTCATATCCTTAAGGCTGATGCCCCTGCCGCGGCAGGCATCTTCGATATGATTAAACCGCCGTGTAAAGCGGCTGTTCGCCTTCCGCAAAGCGGACTCCAGGTCGATATCCATCTTCCTGGCTACATTGGCCAGCGTAAAAAGGATATCGCCGAACTCGTCTTCCTGCTCCTCCCGACTGCCCGCCTCATTCAGCTCATCCACCTCTTCAACCAGCTTTCCCAACACGTCATCCAGCTCCTCCCAGTCAAAGCCTACTGAAGCTGCCCGGCGTTGCAGAGACTGGCTGGCGGCCAAAGCAGGCATCTCTTTTGGCACCCCCGCGAGTATAGAGCTGTTTTCCGGTTTCTCCCTGCTCTTGAGCTCCTGCCAGTGAAGAGATACTTCATTAGCATCCTTTACCCCCATCCCTCCGAAGACATGGGGATGGCGGAATATCAGCTTGCCGGTGATCTTGCGCAGCACATCTTCCAGGCTGAACTCACCCTGCTCCTCCGCAATCTGTGAATGCAGCATTATCTGCAACCAGAGGTCGCCCAGCTCCTCGCTCAACCCCTGCATATCACCCTCATCGATAGCCTCCAGCACCTCGTAGCTTTCTTCAAGCATATAGGGCTTGAGCGAGGTGTGTGTCTGAGCTCTATCCCAGGGACAGCCGTCGGGCGCACGCAGCCTCTTAATCACCGCCCTGAATGCCTCGAATGTCACCGCCTCTCCTTCCTTTAATTCTCCGATTTCTTTTCCCATTTCTCAATCTTCCTTCTGATTAATGCTGATCCGTTTATCCAAATAAACAGGGGCCAACCGCGGCGCCGCGGTTGGCCCCTGCCATATCACCACTGATGTTTCTAACTCCGTCTTCCCCCAAAGATCAGGAGAACGAAGTAGAGAAGCTGGGCCACGGCCTGCAGCATGGCGGCGACGTAGGTCAGGGCAGCCGCCGAGAGAACGTCGCTGGCACCTTCGTATTCCTGCCCCACCAGCAAGCCGGTCTCGCGCATCATTTTCCTGGCCCGGTTGCTGGCATTATACTCAACAGGCAGCGTTACCAGCGTAAAAAGGACTGCAAGTGAAAACAGGATGAGTCCTGCCATGGCAATCATCATACCGAAATCAGCCATAGCCCGGCTTAAGACCATCAATATAAGGCCAAGAAAGATCAATATCCAGCCTATATTGCTGCCGATGTTAGCCGCCGGCACCAGTGCAGAACGCAGCCTCATCAAGCCGTACCTGGTGTGGTGCTGCACGGCATGGCCGACCTCGTGCAAAGCAATGCCGATCGCCGCTACCGACGTGGTATTTCTCACTTCGGGTGATAGCCTGAGAACCTTTTTAGAGGGGTCGTAATGATCGGTCAGCTTGCCCTTCACGGTTTCTATCGGCACATCGTTTATCCCGTTGGCTCTCATCATCATGGCCGCCGCATCGGCGCCCGTGATGCCCCGGTGATTGCTTATCTTTGAATATTTGGAATACGTGGATTTAACCTTGATCTGCGCATATATCATGAATATAAGCGGAGGGATCATCAAAATCAGATACAGTATCATGCTTTTTTACTCCTATAATATTAAGCTGCATTTAATAAGTTTATTTCCCCCGCTGTTTTTAGTCAAAGAAGCGAGCCGATAAAATCGCGATGCCCTGCTATAAAATCCTCCGCCGCCATCTCTTTTTTACCTTCCGGCTGCACCGTCACCAATCCCAGCATCCCCTTTCCTGTGCGCACAGCCACCTTGGCCTGATCACCGTGTGATAAAGCTACCACCTCGCCGGTTCGGCCGGGGTAACCATCCTTTAAAGGTATTGCTTTGATGACCTTCAACCTCATGTTCTTCCAGGTGGTGAAACAGCCAGGCCATGGATGGTAGGCTCTGACCATGCGCCACAGATCAACTGCAGGTAACTTCCAGTCCAGCCTGCCATCATCTTTTTTCACCAGTCGTGTGTAGCTGGCCTGTCCATCATCCTGAGGCACGGGCCTTATGTTGCCCTCCACCCAGCCTGTTATGACCTCCGGCAACATCCTCGCTCCCAGCCATGCCAGCTTCTCCGTTAGCGAACCAGCAGTATCATCATCTGCCACCGCCATCTCCCGTCTCCCCAGAATAGGGCCACTATCCA
This sequence comes from Dehalococcoidia bacterium UBA4060, assembly GCA_002383665.1. Lineage (GTDB taxonomy): Bacteria > Chloroflexota > Dehalococcoidia > GIF9 > UBA5629 > UBA6808. The sequence goes on along the minus strand of DFZI01000049.1, from coordinate 8,990 downwards.
CCTTTGACTCCATCAGCATAATGGTTACCCCGGTTAGCTCATCTCCATTCAGTATCGCCGCCGTCACGGGAGAAGGCCCGCGGTACCTGGGCAGCAACGAGGGATGAATATTAATGCATTTATAGCGGGGAATGTGCAATACAGGATCGGGCAGGATCTGGCCGTATGCTGCCACCACGATCAGTTCAGGCGCCATAGCTCGCAGCTTTTCCACCTCCTGTGCGTCTTTAAAGGTCTCCGGCTGCATCACCTTCAAGCCCTGCGAGACGGCATAATCCTTGACCNNATAAGCGATTGTAAAGCTGGAAGCGAGAACGCAGATGAACCCATAAATATGACACGCATCGTACAATAGTAAAATTTAGAGGTTTTTTTCTATTATGTCAAAATAACCATTGACAGCCTGAAAGGACGCTGTGGTAAGCTATTAATCGTTCTCGGGAGGGGTGCTACGGAAAACAGTCAGCAGACGTTAAACATAATCTTCTTAAAAGTTAATTTTATCTTCTAAAAATTTGTGAGTCTGCGTTTTAAAATCGTAGGGGTAATATTTTACCTTTTTCCCGGCACTTTCACGAAATTTATATTGATGGATCGAGTACAGATGCAAGCTGACAAAATATGGCAGGCAGCTCTGGGCGAGTTGCAGCTTCAGGTTAATAAAGCTAATTTCAATACCTGGTTAAAGGGTACAAAGGGAGTGGACTATGCCAACGGCGTTTTTACCGTTGCCGTGCCCAGTACCTTTATAGCCGAATGGCTGAAGAGCAGGCTGTATTCTATGGTAAGCCGGATACTTTGCTCTATCATCGGCCAGGATATAGAGGTTCAGTTCCAGGTGCAGGCTGTTACACGCGATATAAACATGCACAAGCCCCATCTGGTCCAGGATGGTGGAGTAAGCCTGAAGGAGCGTGAACATCCGGCCAGGACCTACAATCTCAATCCCAAATATACCTTCAGCAATTTTGTTGCCGGTGATTGCAACCGGCTGCCTTTTACGGCTGCACTGGAGATCGCAGGCAATCCGGGCGAGCTTTTTAATCCATTATATATATATGGCAGCACGGGCACAGGCAAAACCCACCTACTGCATGCCATCGGCCATGAAGCCCTTTCCCTCAACCTGTCGGCTCTTTACATAAGTGCAGAACAGTTCACCAATGAGTTCATAGGCTCAATACGCAACCGGAAGGCCGAAGAGTTCAGGAGCCAGTTTAACGATGTCGACCTGCTGCTGGTGGATGATATCCAGTTCCTGAGCTCCAAGATACAGACCCAGGAATGTATTTTCCACATCATTGATGACTATCTTGCCGGCGGACGTCAGGTGGTCATTACCTGTGACCGCACACCGAAAGAGATTGTCTCGCTTAACGAGAGGTTGCGTTCCCGCCTGGAGGGGGGCCTGGTGGCAGATATCTATCCTCCGGACCACAGGACCCGTCTTTCCATCCTCGAGCGCAAGACACAGCAGCTAAAAATGTCGACCGACCCGGCAGTGATGAACTTCCTGGCCACCCATTTTTACCACAGCGTCCGTGAGCTTGAGGGAGCATTGATCAGACTGGCCACCTACTCGCGCCTGAACCACTGCGACATAAGCGTCGATATAGCGGGCCAGTTGTTGGGTGACATGATTACCACTTCAAAACAAAATGCAGATCATTTTCCGCCCTCCTCGATCATAAATGCGGTGGCGGATTACTATTCACTCTCAGCCGACGATATAACCGGCCGCAAGCGGGACTTCAAAACATCGCAGGCACGGCACATAACCATGTACCTTCTCCGCCAGCAGAATAGCTACAGCCTGACCGATATCGGAAAGCTCCTGGGCAACAGGGACCATTCCACCGTTATCCATGGATGCGAGAAGATAGCCTCCGAAATAGGAATTGATTCCGGGCTCAGCAAATCTGTAGAAGAAATACGCAGCCTTCTCAAATCCAGTAAAGCGGCCTGATAGTCCTTATCTCCTGTGGACAACTTTCCAGGTTTTGTGGATAAAATTCCAGATTTCTGCACTTTTTATCTGATTTCATGTATGCTTTTTAAGAGGAAGAATGATGTTATAGACACCATTAACAGAATTATGAATAGTATGATTATATAAATATCCTAAATACAGATATAAAGTATTATATAAATATGCTTGTTGATAATGTAGAAATAAAGGTGAA
>DFZI01000049.1:0-6801 GCA_002383665.1 Dehalococcoidia bacterium UBA4060 | reverse complement strand
GATCTGGTCGATTTAGCCTCGTTCAAGCATAAACTTAATTACAGCGCTGGTAATGGTGGTGTGGGCGGAAAGAATAAAATGCATGGCCTTAATGCTCCTGATCTTATTATAAAGGTGCCTGTGGGGACGATAGCTTATGTAAAGGACGGGGGAGAGATGGTGCGGAAAATAGATTTCAGGACACAGGGCCAGAGAGTGAAGGTAGCCAGGGGAGGTAAGGGTGGCAGGGGCAATGTCCATTTTGCCACAGCTACCTATAAGGCTCCCCGTGATTTTCAACCGGGTGAGAAGGGGGAGCAGTTTGACATTCACCTGGATATGTACCTTCCCTTAGATGTGGGAATTGTGGGGATGCCGAATAGCGGAAAATCTGCGTTGCTATCGGCGATCTCGGGGGCGCGTCCACAGGTCGCCGAATATGATTTCACCACCCGTGAGCCGGTGCTGGGAGCCGTTGATGATGGGAAGGGTAAAATTATCTGGGCGGAGATGCCGGCTATTATAGAAAGCTCAAGCAGTGGAAAAGGGCTTGGCTGCAGGTTCCTCAAGCACCTTTCACGGGCGCATGTGCTGGTTTTCCTGCTGGATGCCACCTCGCCTCACCTCGCTGCTGATCTGGCCTGTCTGAGGAGAGAGATAGAGAATTTTAACCCCGATCTCGCTGCCCTTAAATATCTTGTAGCAGTCAACAAGATTGACCTGGCAGATAGCCATGAAGAGGTCGACAGGCTGGCGTCCCGGCTGGCCAGCGATGGCATTCAGGTTTTGCCGGTTTCAGCCGCCAAAGGGACAGGACTGAAGGAACTGGTCGAGAGCGTACACAAAATGGTTACGGAAGATGTTTTATCGCAGCCACTGGAGCCGGAAATTATCTTCAGACCGAGGCCGGTAGACAGGAGGGACTGAATGAGAGTAGGGATCATGGGCGGCACCTTCGACCCCGTACATCTGGCTCACCTTATCATTGCCGAGGAGGCGAGGGTGGACTTGGAGCTGGACAGGGTGATGTTCATTCCGGCAGGGGAGCCCTGGATGAAGTCAGACCGCATTATCAGCCCGGCTGAACACAGGGTGGCCATGCTGAAGCTTGCCACCGGCAGCAATCCGGCCTTTGAGGTCTCTACCATGGAAATTGATCGTGAGGGACCGTCCTACACTATTGATACATTGGAAGAGCTGTATCAGGAGCTCGGTCATACGACTGAGCTTTTCCTTCTCGTAGGCTGGGACAGCCTGGCCACCTTACCCTTGTGGAAGGCTCCCTACCGGATATCGAAGCTGGCCCATCTGGTATCCTTCCCCCGGCCCGGATTTGCCAGGCCGGACCTGGAAGCATTGGAGGCCCATATTCCTGGGATCAGGGACCGTGTCCTGATGATGGAGAAGCCCCTTATCTCGATAAGCTCCAGCGAGATCCGGGAGAGGGTGGCTGGTGGAAAGTCCATTCACTACCTGGTGCCAGATGGGGTGGAGTGGTACATCAGGGATCATGGTCTCTACAGACCTGCAGAAAAGGGCGGCTGACACAGACGCAGAGGATGAGTTTTGGTAGCGGCGGATCAGATATCCAGGTTCTTGACCGAGCGGGCATGTGCCTGGATGAATGACTTGCGCGGGGGCACCTCATTGCCCATCAACATGTGGAAGGTCTCGTCCGCCTTCATGGCATCTTCGATCTGTACCTTCAGGAGCGAGCGTGTGGCCGGGTTCATCGTGGTCTCCCATAGTTGCACGGGGCTCATCTCACCCAAGCCCTTGTAGCGCTGGACATCCACCTTGCTGCTCTTCATGCCGTTCAGTCTGGAATCCTTTTCGGCGTCGGAGTAAACCCAGTACTGCTGTTTACCGGCAGACAGGCGGTAGAGAGGTGGCTGGGCGATGAAAAGGTGACCGCTCTGGATCAGGTCCGTCATATTGCGGTAGAAGAAAGTGAGCAGCAGGGTGCGGATATGGGCACCGTCCACGTCGGCATCGGTCATGATGATGATCTGGTGGTAACGCAGTTTGGAGTAATCATAGGCCTCACCTATGCCTGTGCCCAGTGCGGTGATCAGGGCGCGGATTTCCTCGTGATCGAAGATCTTGTCCTTGGGGGCCTTCTCAACGTTGAGGATTTTACCGCGCAGAGGAAGTATGGCCTGGAAATTGCGGTCCCGGCCCTGCTTGGCCGATCCCCCGGCCGAGTCGCCCTCGACCAGGAAAAGCTCGCAGTCCCTGGGATTGTTGCTGGAGCAGTCGGCCAGCTTGCCCGGCAGGGTGCCGAGCTCGAGTCCGGTTTTCTTCAGGATCAGGTCACGCGCCTTGCGGGCTGCATCTCTGGCCTTGGCTGCCAGCAGGCATTTGTCGATGATGGACTTGCCTTCCTCAGGATGCTTCTCGAGGTATTCGTTCAGACCGTCGCCGATGATGGACTCGGCCTGGCCTTTGACTTCGGGGTTGCCCAGCTTGGCCTTGGTCTGGCCTTCAAACTGGGGAGAAGATACCCTGACGCTGATGACCGCGGTCAAACCGTCGCGGACATCATCACCGGAGAGGTTGGGGTCGCTCTCCTTGAGGAATTTATTCTTGCGTGCGTAATCATTAAGTACGCGCGTCAGGGCGGCGCGAAAACCTGTAAGGTGTGTGCCCCCTTCTTTGGTATTGACACAGTTGGCGAAGGCAATGACGTTTTCGGAATAGCCGTCATTATATTGTATGGCGACTTCAACAGCCGTGCTGTTGACGCTGCCTGAGATATAGATCGGTTTATCGAGCACCTGGCGGTTCTTGTTGATGCGGCGTATCAGGCTGGCGATGCCGCCCTCGAAGTAGTAGGTTAATTCACTATCCGTCCGCTCATCCCGCAAGCTGATCTCCACACCCTTGTTAAGGAAGGCCAGCTCCCGCAGGCGCTCGGCCAGCATATCAAAATCAAAGTTGATATCACCGAAAATCTCGTCATCGGGCAAAAATGTCACCGTGGTGCCGATCTCTTCGCTCTTGCCCACAGGCTTGACGCTATCCTGGGGTACGCCCAGCTTGTATTCCTGCCGCCAGACCTTGCCGTCACGCTTGATCTCTGCCCTCATCCACTTGGAAAGGGCATTGACCACCGATGCACCCACGCCGTGGAGGCCGGATGAGACGCTGTATGCGCCGTCGCCGAATTTGCCTCCTGCATGCAGGGTGGACATGACCAGTTCAAGGGCGGAGACGCCTTTTTCAGGATGGATATCCACGGGTATGCCGCGGCCGTTATCGATCACGGTGACAGAGTTATCCGCGTTGATGATAACCTGAATCAGGTTGCAGTAGCCGGCCATGGCCTCATCTATACTGTTGTAGACTATCTCGAAAACCAGGTGGTGAAGACCGTCCTTGCCCGTGTCGCCGATATACATGCCGGGGCGCAGGCGCACCGCTTCCAGCCCGTCCAGCACGCGGATATTTTGCGCGCTGTATTCGCCGTTGCTTCCGTTATGATTTGATTCTGGTGTCATAGCTAAATTTTCAGGGATTTCGCCTGTTTGAATCGTCACTCAGGGCGATGTATTGAGATTGCCACCACAATATCTTGTGTTTTCTTGCAGGGGAAATACTATAAGTTGCAAATTCAGTATAAGTATAGCATATCCGGGCCCAAAATGCATCCGGTGAAACGCATATCTGTCAACTCTCCACGCTGCGGGATGATGACTGTGTGCGGGGAGCTATCAAAGTCATAGCATCTCAGCTATCTTGTAATATATTACAACCCTTCTGTTTCCGTCTTCACAGAGTTATCATGCTCATATCGGCCAAGTATAAACTTCGACAGTTCAAGCACAGGGAATATTGTTCCTGCTGTCACAAGGATTATCCCTATCTCCATAAAATTGAACGCATATGTGCGGAAAATAGGTTCGAGCACAGGGATATTGAAGATCAGTATCAGTAATGTACATTCCCATAATACCGCCAGGTTAAGCCATTTATTGGCGAACATGCCCATTGTAAAAATTGACTTTCTATCTGAGCGGAAATTATATGCGGTGAAGAACTGTATAATCACCAGGGTAGCAAAGCAAAATGCCTGGGCTTGCTCAAGGCTCCGGCCGGCCATCAATGCTCCTTTGAATATGCCCAGGGTACTGATGGCAGACCAGACTCCGCCTACTATCATAAGGGTTAAAACATGACGTGTAAAAATATTCTGGTTGCGTGGCCTGGGCTTGCGCTTCATGATGTCATGGTCGGGTGGGTCAACCGAGAGGGCAATTGCGGGCAGGCCGTCGGTCGCCAGGTTAACGTACAGTATTTGAATGGCAACCAGGGGCAATGCACCCGGCGGGAAGCCCAGCAGCGGACCTAACAGGACAGCCACAGCCATGATAAGTATTTCGCCCATATTACAGGAAAGCAGGTACATCAGGAATTTCTTGATATTCTCAAAGATATTTCTGCCTTCCTCAACGGCCGCAACTATGGAGGCGAAATTATCGTCAGTCAGTATCATATCGGCTGCTTCTTTCGTGACATCCGTCCCTTTAATGCCCATGGCCACCCCGATGTCAGATTTTTTCAGAGCCGGGGCATCGTTGATGCCGTCACCGGTCATGGCGACAACATGGCCTTTTTTAGTAAGCGCCTCCACAATTCTTAGTTTATGCTCGGGTGAGACACGGGCATAAACCTTGATTTTTTCTGCTGCCGTATTGAACTCTTCATCGCTCAATTTATCCAGTTCCGCCCCCGTCATAGCCTCCCCATGGTCAAGGATGCCGAGCTCGCGGGCAATGGCTACAGCCGTCAGCCGGTGGTCCCCTGTTATCATAACGGTTCTGATGCCGGCCTGTTTGCAGGTTTTAATCGAGTCCTTGACCTCTGGTCTGGGAGGATCGATCATGCCGCCCAAGCCGAGCAATACCATACCCTCATTTACCGTGCCATCGAGCCTGTAATCGGGGGGCAACTTTTTATAGGCAGTGCCCAGAACGCGAAGCGCATCGGCAGCAAAGCTTTGAATAATATTGCTGATACGTTCCTTTTCCGCCGCGGTCAGAGGTAGCTCTCTGCCATCGATCCTGATATAATCGCAGGAATTGAGTACCACCTCTGCGGCTCCGTTGGAATATGCGACCGGGCCTTCATCTTCACTATAAATTGCTGTCATTCTTTTGGTCTCAGAGGAAAACGGAATCTCGTCTATCCTCTGATGCCTGCTATATACATCCTCAATCTGGAGTCCTGCTTTAACTGCTCCAACCACAAAAGCGCCTTCAGTGGGATCGCCTTTGATCCTCCATTGCCCATCATCCTGGAATAGTTTCGTATCTGAGCATAAATTGGCTGCTGTAAGATAATGCAGAAGATCGGCATCTCCCGTGTGATCGATCGGCCTGTTGCCGATCAGAAATGATCCAGCCGGCTCATAGCCTGCACCGGTTATATCGACGATCTTATTATTGACCCAGATTTTACGTAAAGTCATCTGATCTTGTGTCATGGTGCCGGTCTTGTCAGAGCAGATCACGGTAGTGCAGCCCAGCGTCTCAACGGCCGGCAATCTGCGTACCAGGGCGTGTTTTTTAACCATCCTGCTGACGCCCAGCGCCAGCGATATGGTTACCACTGCCGGCAATGCCTCGGGCACGGCAGCAACCGCCAGACTTACGCCCCAGATCACCATTTCCAGCGGCTCATGCCCGCGGAAAATGCCCAGAAGAGCGAGGATAAAACAGAGCGTAAGGGCCCCGATTGCTATCCATTTGCTCATCTTATCCAAGTTAACCTGCAAAGGCGTTCTTTCCTCTTCCACTTCCCTCAGCAGGCCTGCGATCTTGCCGAATTCTGTTTCTTTCCCTGTTGAGATAACAACGGCAGTACACCGGCCGTAGACGGTCACTGTTCCCATGAAGAGGATATTGATGCGGTCACCCAGCACAGCCTCTTCATCAACCGGCTCCGTCGATTTTTCAACGGGCAACGATTCGCCCGTAAGAGCAGCCTCCACCGTTCTCAGATTGTAGTTTTGAATGATCCTGGCGTCGGCCGGTATTTTATCGCCGGTCCTGATTACAATGACATCCCCCGGCACAAGCTCACGAGCTGGGACCTCTCGTTCTTCTCCATCGCGCAAAACGGATGCCAGCGGCGCTGCCATGCGTTTTAATGCCTGTATGGCCTTCTCAGCCCGGTATTCCTGGATGAATCCCAGCCCGGCAGCGAAGAGGATGATGATAAAAATCACTATGGCATCTATAACTTCGCCGAGGACGGCAGAAAGAGCCACTGCTACGAGCAAAATAATAATCAGCAGGTTTTTGAACTGTTCGAGCAAAAGCAGCCAGGGTGATTTTCTCGATTCGTCAGGGAGCTCATTATAGCCATATTGTTCCAGACGCTGACGGGCTTGCTCTGAGGTCAGACCTTTTTCGCTGGTGTCAAGTTGAGCAAGGACCTCTGTTACCGGTAAACTGTGCCAGTTTTTCTGTTGCACGATCTTGTCCTCTTATAAATTTATCTGAGAATACAGCAACCAAGCTCAAATTATATCATCCCCCAAACGGGCAACAAAATCTCCCTTGAAATATAGCAGCCTGCAACTCCCGGGCTGTACTTGTCAGGCGGAGGCATCAGTCTTGAACATGCCCGTACGTTCATTGGTAGAAAGTAAGCCAAAGGAGTATGCTGAGGTATCAGCAGGATTCTGAAAAAATGATGACGCTAATCAAAACAATAGGTTAAGGGAGGAGGAAATGAACAACGACGATAAAGAGCTCATTAACATCCTTAAAGGCATTGAGAAGCAGTTGGTGGATATAAAATATGACGTGGCCGATA
>DFZI01000096.1 GCA_002383665.1 Dehalococcoidia bacterium UBA4060 | reverse complement strand
TTAGCTCCATGCCCCTGTAGCTCAGTGGATAGAGCAGCGGTTTCCTAAACCGCGTGTCGTGCGTTCGACTCGCACCAGGGGTACCATGATAATCATTTGATTAGTTTACATAATGTGTTGTATTGGTGAGTGGGAAGGAACAGGAGTAAAGATAGTTTTCTAAATTATTCCCGGTTGTATATTGAATTTTTAGTTCTGGCTATTTTTTACGTGAATGAAAAGTTGATATAAATAACGGCACTGGTGTAAGATTTACAACGCTTATCTGACGCTACGACACAGTTACAAACTGCACTTTAAAAATGTTGGGAATTTAGTATAATTTAGGGGTGTAGCTCAGTCTGGCAGAGCAGCGGTCTCCAAAACCGCGTGTCGTGGGTTCGAATCCTACCACCCCTGCCATGCCGAGGTGGTGGAATCTGGTAGACACGCCATCTTGAGGGGGTGGTGGGCGTAAGCCCGTAGGAGTTCAAATCTCCTCCTCGGCACCATATTGAGTTAATATCTGTCATGAGACGAGCGGAAGTAGTTCAGCGGTAGAATGCCTCCTTGCCAAGGAGGAGGTCGCGAGTTCGAATCTCGTCTTCCGCTCCATTTTTTTATGGCGGCGTAGCCAAGTGGTTAAGGCAGGGGTCTGCAAAACCCCTATGCAGCGGTTCAAATCCGCTCGCCGCCTCCAGAAATGCCGAGGTGGCGGAATGGCAGACGCGGCGGACTTAAAATCCGCTTCCCTCAGGGGAGTGTGGGTTCAAGTCCCTCCCTCGGCATTCAATCTTTTAAGTTCAGGCTGATATTACGCAGAGCGTTAAATAGGTTACATTGCTGCAGTGGCTCTGAGCTCCTGCCAAAGGCCCGCTCAACTGTTTGCTGTGGCCTGAAACTCATTCGACCCCAAAATGCAATCTATATTGTGCCCTGGATAGTAACTATTTTCAGACATGCACATCTATCAGGTGTGCAAATATTGTTGGATGGCTAAGTGTGGATGTGGAGGAATTACCGAGTTCAGGCGAGCTTTATTTCGGTATCTTTTCCTATTCTTTCAATGAACCTTAAATATATCTTGGTCCTGAGGTCGTTTCTGATCCTATAAGGAGTTACAAACTTTCCCTTCAGCCAGATTCTGTTCTCATCAACGTGGATGAGAACCCGTCGGTGGGTTTCGGCTTCTTGCAAAAAGGAAGGATAGTCATCTGCAAATGCGAACTTGGCCTGTCTGACATGCTCGGCATCCTCCGAAAAAACTATTTCCTCCAGAAGTCTGGCTGCAGCACGTATGTTGCTGTCGGTTGAAATAGGAATGCGTATTTCGTCAAATATATAGTCACATTGAAGCTTGCAATTCTTTTTCCTGTATACCTTGGAAAAATTTAATACAGGGTTGTCCAGTACAAGCAGGTTGGGAATATGCAGGATCCTGCCGGTCAGTTCGCCACCCAGCTTCTCATCTTCTCCTACTTCGTCCAGAGTGAGATAGAAAATACCGATATGCCTGACGTCGCCTTTATAGCTGCCAATACGTATCCTGTCTCCTTTATGCAGCATGTTGGAAAATACAATAATGAAATAGCCAAAATAGCTTGCCACGTATTTTTGCAGGGCCAGTGCCAGGCCGATGGCTATAATTGAGATATAAATGGCAAGATTGCTGAAGAGCGCCACGGCCACGAGTATGCCGGCAACAATGAGTATACTGATGATGGCCAATAAACGGGTGTTCATAGAAGTTGTGTATTACAGTGGCGGCAGCACCCTGAGCATTCCAGTTACACTGTCAACGGATAAGTAATATTCTCCAGGTGGGCCTGCAATTGTCGTAAATGTTATCTCTTCACTCTGGCCTGGATTTAACGTTATATCGTTTACAGACTCGATCCTGTTATTGATTTTAAATTCGACTCGGTGGCGTACCATCTCGGGTCCAGGATTGCTTATGGTTGCGATTATACCGACAGAGCTACCCGGCAGAACACGGTCGGGCAAAATCATGAGATCCGATATGCTGGTGGGGTCATACGCCGCCGGAGGTGGAATAACCGCTGGTGGCTCTTCTATGGGAGGAGTCAGTGGCTCCGGGGCCTGTGCTAATGCAAGCGGCGGGTTAGCCTGTCGGCTGCGGGAAAATAATGACGTCAATCCTGACGTTTCCTGTAGGGCAATTTCAGAGGAATGTTTCGCATTGATGAGCTGATTCAAATGTGATATCTGGTCTTCAAGCAAGGTAATTTTTCTGCCTGGATTCTTTGACATCTTGATAAATTCGTTGGCCGAAAGCTGCCCGACTTTGAACCTGGCGTCCAGATTGGCCATCTCCTGCTTATATATATCAAGTTCGCGTGTTTTGAGTGTAAGCTGTTTATTTAATTCCTGCTTGAGCTGATTGACTCTCGATTGTGCCTGCTGAAGCAGAGTAGAATATTCCGACTTGAGCATGTTATATGAGAATTCATTGACCGTTCGCTCGGCAAACAGCCTCTCCAGGTTACTCATAAATAGCTCGGCTCTCTCCTTATTCTGGAAGGCCAAATGCAGTTCTTTATCCATAATTTCTATTATATTATATATGTTATTTCAGAATGCCTGTGATTCGAACTGTTACTTGCTTCTTTTCCTGGCCATAACTTTCTTGACTGAGTCGTAAATACCCGAAGCAGTCAGTCCCTGTATTTCCAGAAGATCCTCCGGCTTGCCCGATTTACAATAGACATCGTTTATGCCGAGCGATTCGAGGGGTGTCGGGCATTCAGACGCTAACAATTGTGCGACGATGCTGCCCAATCCTCCATGGAGCAAATGTTCTTCAGCAGTTACAATGGCACCTGTCTCGCGCGCCGCATCAAGAATAGTTTCTTTGTCGACAGGCTTTACCGTAGACATATTAATTACACGGCAATCGATCCCACAGGTTGATAATGATGTAGCCGCATCCATGGCTTTGCTTACCATGATGCCATTAGCTATGATCGTAGCATCTTTGCCTTCGCGTAACATGCTTGCTTTGCCAAGCTGAAAGTCGCAAGCCCCACCATATACAACGGGTGACTTTGATCTCCCCAGTCTGATATAAAATGGGCCATGAGTCATAGCTGCTGCTTTTATCACTTCCACAGTTTCAACCGAGTCGGCTGGTACGATAACCCTGAAATTGGGCAGTAGACAGTACATGCCGATGTCTTCAATGGCCTGGTGAGATGAGCCGTCTTCACCCACGGTAATGCCGCCGTGTGTAGCGACTATCTTGACATTGGCCTTTGGCTGTGCAATTGACATACGCACCTGGTCAAAGCAGCGACTGGATGCGAACACAGCGAATGTGCTGGCAAACGGTATTTTGCCACATGATGCCAGCCCTGCAGCGATGCCAATCATATTTTGCTCAGTAAGGCCGCATTCTATGAAACGGTCGGGGTGGGCTTGGGCAAAATACTTTGTCATCGTCGAGCGTGATAAATCTGCGTCGAGAACGACGATGTCAGGATTTGAGTTTCCCAGTTCAGCAATTGACCTGCCAAAGGCCTCACGTGTAGTTAAATCTCTATAGTCGTTCATGCCAGTTCTTTCAAGGCCTGTTCTGTTTCTGCTTTATTGGGCGCCTTACCGTGGAAGTCAACATTGTTTTCCATGAAGCTGACGCCTTTGCCTTTGACAGTGTGAGCAATTATAACGGTAAGTTTAGACTGTGCCGTTTTTGCTTTGGTGAGTGCTGAAATGATTTGGCCCATGTCATGCCCGTCGATTTCGATGATATCCCACTTGAAGGCGTTCCATTTGGCGATGAATGGTTCCAGGTCCATGATATCCCTGGTAAAACCATCAAGCTGTATGCCGTTATAATCAACGATTGCGGTGAGGTTATTTATTTTTAGATTAGGTGCTGTGAGCGCTGCTTCCCACACCTGGCCTTCTTCACATTCACCGTCTCCAAGTAATACAAATGTATGATATGTTTTCTTGTTTAGCCTGGCTGCGAGTGCCATGCCAATACCTATTGATAATCCCTGCCCAAGGGATCCGGCCGATGCATCAACGCCAGGTGTAAGGTTGCTGTCGGTATGACCCTGAAGGCATGAGCCTGTTTTTCTTAATGTAGTAAACCACTCAATCGGGAAGTAACCACATTCACCGAGTGCTGCATATAGTATGGGGGCGGCATGCCCTTTGCTCAGGATAAATCGGTCACGGTCCTCCCAATGGGGGTTGTGGGGGTCGTGACGCATGACTTTGAAATATAGTGCAGTGACGATATCTGCGGCTGACAATGACCCGCCAGGATGTCCGCTGCCAGCCGTGTAGATCATGTTTATTACGTGCCGGCGGAGCTTCCGGGCCATGGCTTCAAGGTCTGCTGTTTTGTTTTCATCCATATAATAATATTGTACGGATATTCGATTTATATATGCCAATAGATGCGAGCTATTTCACAGTTCGAATCGGATTTATTATAAGCTTCAGCCTTTAACATGTCTATTTTAATAGGCTGCAAATCAATAGTGTTTTAGAATAATTGTTAAACAGAGTCCTCTTAATTATAATCTTGGCTGTGATTATTGATGTTCACACACACATCTTCAGCCCCGAAATATCCTCGAGGCGGGATTATTACTGTTCTAATGACGCCTGCTTTAATTTGTTATATGGTGACCATGTAGCTAAGTTACGAGGGGTTGAAGATCTGTTGCAAAGCATGGATGCCAATGGTATAGATATTTCAGTTGTACAAAATATAGGTTGGACCAGTCATGATCTGTGCTGCAGGAGCAATGACTACATTATAGAGTCAATATTGAAATATCCTGGCCGGCTGATAGGATTCTGCTCTATCCAGCCACGTGAGCCAGAGAAGGCAATTGCGGAGATGGATAGATGCTTTAAACATGGCATACGTGGTGTTGGTGAACTCAGGCCGGATGTCCAAGGCTTCGACCTGGACAATAGTGATTTACTTGATCCGCTGGTAGATTTCATTAAGAAAAACAATGCAGTCTTCTCTATCCATGCTTCTGAGCCTGTCGGGCATGAATATAAGGGAAAAGGCAATGTTACACCTGGACGCCTTTATACCTTCGTCAAGCATTATCCTGATTTGCAGATTATACTTGCACATTTCGGTGGAGGACTGCCGTTTTACGAGCTGATGCCGGAGGTGCGATCCATTCTGGGGAATGTGTATTATGATACTGCCGCTGCACCGTTCCTGTACGGACCTGGTGTCTACACCACCGTTAATGGTATCTGCGGCAGCCGGAAATTATTGTATGGGACCGACTGGCCACTGCTGGATCAATCGAGGGTGCTTCTACATATTGCATCAGGCTCATTGAGCCAGGCTGACAGCAAGGCCATCCTTTATCAAAATGCTGTACATTTATTTCAGTTGGAAAAGCGGGAATAATTAATGGATAATGATCAGGTCAGGTCTTTTATTGCGATTGAATTGCCCGCGGAGTTGAAGAAAAAGATCGAAATATTCCAGACGGGTCTTAAGACCTCCCGATTTACATTTGTAAAATGGGTTGATCCGGAATCTATACACATTACGCTGAAATTTCTGGGTGACCAAACTCTGGCGAGGCTTGAAATTGTCAAGCGGGTATTGAATATATGTGCTGCCGGTTGTAAGCCATTCACTATATCAACCGGGCAAACGGGCTGTTTCCCCAATTATAAAAGGGCCCGCGTTTTCTGGCTGGGATTGGATGGGGATCTTGATAGTTTGATCGGTTTACAGAAAGAGATCGATAAATCGCTGGCACATGAAGGATTCCCTCAAGAGGATCGTCCTTTTACGGCGCATCTCACATTAGCGCGTCTGAGAGACGAGTGTTCACTGCAGTGCAGGCTGGAATTTGCGGGTAAAATTCAAGGTGTGAGTTTTGAACCCAGTTGCAGCTTTGCTGTTGGGCACATTGCCCTGATGAAAAGTACCCTGACGACTCATGGACCTCTGTATACAAAACTATCCGAATTTAAGTTCAGAGCCTGATATTTCTATCGATAAACCGTCTATTAGCCCTAATTATTTGCTATAAATTTTCTAATAATGCTATACTTTAGCCATCCTTGGAGGAGGTGGAAAAATAGTGGAAAACTATTCTTTTCCAAAGTGTTTAAAATGCAAAGTCGGTGATTTAATTCCGCTGTCTGATTTTGGCAGCCAGGGGGCAGCGATACAGTATAAGGCGTGGGTATGCACCAACCCTGAATGCGGTTTTAACCTGAAAATCAGGAACGGTGATATTTACTTGAATGAGCCGATCTTTAGTGGAGCCAGTCATACCCTTCGCACCCATTAATATCGTAAAACGGGCGGAAACAAAAGGTTAGTTATGGAGTTGATGTTTTGACCGGTTGGTTAAAACAGCTCCAGAGTGAAGTCATTAAATTTATATTCCCCGGTGTGTGCATCGGCTGCGGTAAATTTGGTGAATTTATTTGCGCAGATTGCGAGAAAAAACTTCCCAGATTGTTGCCTCCCGTATGTCAGAGGTGCGGTAAACCGGAACCAAGTGCTCTCTACTGCTCAGAATGCTGGAAAAAACAAAACGGCATTGACAGTATCAGGTCTGTTTTTATTTTTGAGGGCATGATTCGGGCTGCTGTCCATGAATTAAAGTATTATAACCTGCGAGCTATATCTGGATTACTGGGTAAATATATGGCTGCATATTATAGCGAAAATAATCTCAGCGGCGATTATCTTGTCCCGGTACCATTACACCCGAAGCGCTTCAGACAGAGAGGATATAACCAGTCTGAGTTACTGGCTATGAGCATGTCGGAGATCACAGGTGTTCCGATGCTAAAAGGTGCTATCGAAAGGGTGATTGATAATGAACCTCAGACAAGGACTGTTTCCGTTGATGAACGCAGGCATAATGTTGAGGATGTATTTTTCTGCGGGAGTAGCCTGGTCAGGGGGAAGGATATTATGATTGTTGACGATGTTTGTACATCAGGTGCGACGTTGGATGCGTGTGCAAGATCATTGAAAAAGGCAGGGGTAAAACGTGCCTTTGGAATAACGCTGGCAAGAGAAGTATTAAACAGGAGTTTGTGATGGAGATAGAAGTCTTATTCAAAAACCTGCAAGCAGATGACGATGTTAAACATTATGCTGAAAAAAAACTGGGGAAGCTGAATAAATACCTTGCCAGTATCAACAATATTAAGGTGGAGCTGACCGAGGAAAAATCCAGGTCACGCCAGCATGATTTCTCTGCTCAGGTTACTCTTAAGATTAATGGTTTTCTGATCAGGGGTGAGCATAAAGATGAAAATATAAAGGCTGCTATTGACGAAGTCGCTGGAATCGTGGAACGTCAGGTCATCAGGTACAAGAAGCGGTATGAAGTGGCTAAAGGACGGCCTGCTGAAACGATCAGAGTGCCGGCAGATGTTGACATCAGCAAGAGCGACAGAGCAGACGGGGCAGAAATAATTAAGACGAAAAGGTTTCTGATTAAACCCATGACCGTTGAGCAGGCCATCGACCAGATGGAATTCATCGGTCATGATTTTTTCATCTTCGCAAGCATTGAAGATAAGTCAGTCAATGTGTTATACCGACGAAAAGATGGGAAGTACGGATTGATATTACCTGAACTGGCCTGATGGGCTATCCGAGGTTGTGACAAATGATGGAAGAGGTAAATGTAAAAAATACACGTATTAAGGCGGTGCTGGGAGATATTACCTGTGAGAAAGCGGACGCTATAGTAAATGCGGCCAATTCAAGTTTGATGGGTGGAGGTGGTGTTGATGGCGCTATCCATCGCGCTGGAGGCCCTGCCATTCTTGAAGATTGCCGCAGGATTGTGGCTAACATTGGCCGGTTGCCACCGGGAAAAGCGGTTTTAACAGGGGCGGGCAAGCTGGCTGCTAAACATGTCATTCACACTGTTGGTCCGGTCTGGCATGGCGGGAAGTCACATGAAGCGGACGTTCTTGCCTCATGTTACAGAGAGAGTCTTAGTCTGGCTACGGCCAGCAATTTAAGGAGCATAGCTTTCCCTGCTATAAGCACCGGTATTTATGGGTATCCGGCAGATCTGGCTGCGAGTGTGGCAATTTCCACAGTAGTCGATTATATTGAACATGAAAGTACCTCTATAAATGAAGTTCGCTTTGTCCTCTATGACAATAATTCATATGATATTTATACACGTGAGCTGAAAAAATTGGCCACTAAATATAATAAATGGGCTTAGAGCTAGTTCAAATATATTGATGTATTAGGCTGGTTGATTAATACCACCAGTGCTGAGGTCAGACCTCTCACTGGCACTGGAGAGCAGCCAGTTCTCTGACAAGATCATTACAGTATTCCACCTTGATATCGGGGATATCCATGTGTGTTACCTTGTCATCCTGACGTATAGCAAGCTGGACTGTGTCTTTACCAGGATACCTCTTCAAAACATCCACGATCTTTTTCAAGTATTCAAGATCCTTGTTACTATCTTCACTCTGGGATATATTAATGACCAGGGTTTTAGGCGATGTCGCATAGTTACCATTGCTATTCTTACCGTTATTCCCGTTGCCATTATCCGGTGACGTTGGATGAATGCTACTTGCCTTTGGCTCATTGGTATTTACCCGGTCGGATTCTAACCTGCGTGCTTTAATACAGCTCAGGCTGATTCTGTCTTCCCTTACCCTGACAATGCCGTCGATCACAAGGATGCTGCCCTCTGTCCACAGATCCTGTGATTGTGCGTAGACATCTGACCAGACTGTTATTTCTATGTTGCCATTGAGATCTTCAAAATTGACTATTACGAAGACACGATTATTTTTAGTTGTAGCATGGCGGACCGATGAAACCATCCCGGCAACAGTGACCTTTTCGCCTGTCATGTCTGTTGTTATTTCTCCACAAAGTATGCTGGCCAGCTCAGATAGTTTAGACGCAAGAGCAGTGAGGGGATGTTCGGAGAAATACACACCCATCAGCTCCTTTTCCCATTCAAGCTTCTGCTGAAGTTGCACATCATGTGGCTGTAAATTCAAAGCCGGCAGCGGTACATCATTACTTTCAGACAGGAGGTCAAACATACTGGCCTGTCCGGTCTCTCTCTGTTTTTGTTCCCGCAGTGAAAATGAAACGATGTCATCCAGGGCTGTGAGTAAGGCACCGCGCTGCCCCAGACAATCAAAGACGCCAGCTTTGATAAGACTTTCGACAACCTTCTTATTCACCGATCGTAGGTCGACCCTGCAGCAGAAGTCCTCGATGGATTTGAATTTTCCTCCTGCATTTCTGACACTGATAATCGGTTCAACAGCGTTGGAGCCGACATTCTTAATCGCTGTGAGCCCATAGCGGATTGATTTTTTACCTTCACCAGACTCAATTGTAAAGCTGGTAAAACTTTGATTAATATCAGGCTGTAGAACTTCAATCCCCATACGGCGGCACTCGATAATTGCGGCCACCAGTCTGTCTGTCTTGTCATAATATGTATTGAGGAAAGCACACATGTATTCAATGGGGTAATTAGCTTTGAGGAAAGCTGTTTCATAGGCAATACGTGCATAGCTGACGCTATGGGCTTTATTGAATGCATACCCGGCGAAAGGTTCTATCAGGGCAAATATCGCGTTAGCGTCATCCTCAGAATAGCCCCTGGTTTTAGCCCCTTCGATGAAGTTGATCTTTTCCTTCTTCATAACCTCAGGTATTTTCTTGCCCATCGCCTTGCGTATAATATCAGCATGCCCGAGGCTGTAGCCGGCAAACTGCCTCACGATGAAAAGTACCTGGTCCTGATAAACGATAACACCGTAAGTATCTGCAAGTATGGGTATAAGGTCCTCATGCGGGTAGCGCTCTTTCTCCACACCCTGTTTGGCTCTGATGAAAGTTGGTATTTGTTCCATCGGTCCGGGGCGGTAAAGTGCTACCATGGCTGAAATGTCTGTGAATTTGGTTGGCTTAAGCTCTTTGATATAGCGACGCATTCCGGGACTTTCAAGCTGAAAGATACCTGTGGTTTCCCCTGAGGATAGCAGGTCAAAAGTGGGCTTATCATCAAGTGAAATATCTGATAAGTTCAGTTTAATGCCGCGGTTCTGCAGGATTGCCTCCTTTGTCTTGGCCAGTAGGGTCAAGTTGGCCAATCCTAAAAAGTCCATTTTCAGCAATCCCAGCTTGGCAACGTTATCCATAGAAAACTGGGTCATGGTTGAGCTCTGGCCACTATCCCTGCTGGAACGCTGCAAAGGGAGATATTGAGTCAGAGGATCACGTGAAATTACAACACCCGCAGCATGGGTACTGAAATGACGGGAAATGCCCTCCAGCTTTTTGGCGGTGTCAATTAATCTGCGCAGCGATTCATCGGCAGCATATAATTCTTGGAGCTCTTTTACCTCGAGCATCGCTTCTTCCAGATGTATATTGGGTCTGGAAGGTATCATCCTCGCTATCTGATCGACCGTCCCGTAATTCATGCCTAATGCACGGCCCACATCTTTGATAGCAGCCCGTGCACCTAAGGTGCCGAATGTAATGATCTGTGCGACATGGTCCATCCCGTATTTCTGGTTCACATACGTGATGACTTCATCCCGGCGATCATC
>DFZI01000003.1:13585-17765 GCA_002383665.1 Dehalococcoidia bacterium UBA4060 | reverse complement strand
GGTAAACTTCATAGTGGAGACTCCTGCGAAGTATTTCGTGAACAGTCGCATTTTCACTATATTACTTCGTGGAGTCTCTTTCCTGCTACTCAGCCTGAAAACTTATTTTGGACAGGTATGCAAAAGGGCGAAGAACTCAAACAACTTCTTGTCTCACTGGAGGAAATGATCCTGGCCAAGATCATGGAGTATGCTCGGATAATATTCAGAAAATTGCTGGAGCAGATTGATGCGCTGATCCGGCAATACAGACCCCGGGATTTAAAGGTCATACATAAGCGGAGCGTCTGGTATCGCACAAGGCTGGGGATGATCAGGGTTAGCAGGAGACAATATCAGGATAAGGACGGCAAATACCGCTATCTCCTGGATGATCTTATGGGAATGGATAAACACCGCCATGTTACCCTTGCTGTGAAGGAGATAGCCTGCAGGCTGGCAGGTGATATGCCTTTCCGTAAAAGCGCTGAGGTATTAAGCCGGACGACACCGATTGACCTCTCCTTTCCCACCATTCACAGGTTGGTTCAGACCGCTCTGGCTGATAGCCAGGGGGAGAATGAGCAGGCTCTTACCCGCCTGGAAGAGGACGGCGCTTTGCCCGAATCGGAAGGCAGAAAGGCAAGCCTGTTGCTACTTGAGGCTGATGGTGTGGCCCTATCTTTGCAGAGGGAAGCAAGATCCAAGGCTGAGGTAAAGCTGGGCATTGCCTATGAAGGCTGGGAGAAGGTGGGCCAAGACCGTTACCGCACCGTCAATAAGACTTACCATGCGGATATAGCCGGGGAGGAGAGATTCTGGGCAGGCATGGCCTTGAAACTCCATCAGAAATGACCTGAGTGATACGCAGTATATCATTGGTGGAGATGGTGCCAGTTGGATCAAAGAGGGCGTGGATGACTGGGGAGGCCAATACCATCTCTGTCGGTTCCATCTTAACCGTGCTCTGACCCGTGCTTTGGGAAATGACAAAGAAACGCTGAGAGCGGTTCAAGATCATTGCCGCCGGGGTGAGATTGACCCTGCCCTCAGGCTGCTCGGACAGGCCGCAGGTAGGGTACCTATCACCCAGGCCAAGGAGATCAGACAGGTGAGCAAATATCTCAAATCCAATGCCGATGGGTTGCAGGACTATCGGGAAAACCTGGCTAAGCCTGACAGTGCCTGGCGCAGAACAGGAGCTATTGAGGGCAACGTGGATAAATTAAGCGTGAGGCGGATGAAGAATCAGGGGATGAGCTGGTCTCTGCAAGGGATCCGCAAGATGTTATGGCTGAGAATCAGCCTGTGCGAGGATAAACTACAGGAGCGTTTATGCTCTCCCAGAGACGAAAATGTTCCCGTCACACTGCCCGAGAAAATGATACGGAGGGTGATTGATCGTACATTGAAGTATGACTACTCTGATTACTTCAGGGCAACGATGCCGGCATTATCTGGCCCTCATTCATCACGTCCCTGGGTTGAAATGTTAAAATCTCTGACAAGGATAGCAGTATAATGTTTTGCGAGGTCTCTCTAACTCAAAACCGACAATTTAGAAACTGTAACTGAGTGAATGCGGGAAATTGCCATCCGGCGAACACGGTGATATAATTTAGGAAAATTAACCTTTAAGTCAGCCCAGTGAGGCTGGCAAGGGAATTGATGAAGTAGCTTCATCAATATATATGTATATTAAACCTCTTGCCAGCACAGGCAAGAGGTTTTTTTATGTCAGAAAAAGTACTGCTTAATGCATCAGACATCGAGAGAGCCCTGGTCCGTATTGCACATGAAATACTCGAACGTAATAAAGGCGCTGCCAGCATTGCTTTCGTCGGAATCAAGACCCGTGGTGTCCCCATAGCCCAGCGCCTGGCCTACATCATCAAGGATATGGAACAGGTAGAAATACCTGTGGGGTCACTGGATATCACACTCTACAGAGATGATGTATCGTCGCTCAGTTTCAGACACATTGTGCAGCAGACCTACGTACCTTTTGATATCACTGACAGACATGTGATACTGGTGGATGATGTTTTTTATACAGGTCGCAGCATCAGGGCTGCGCTGGATGCGCTGATCGACCTCGGCCGGCCCGCGACCATTCAACTGGCCGTATTGATCGATCGCGGCCACAGGGAGTTGCCCATACGCGCTGATTTCGTCGGCAAGAATATACCCACAGCCCATAACGAGGAAATCAAGGTATTCCTTAACGAGACGGACGCCGTAGATAAGGTTGTGGTTGTGAAACCGGAGGAGGACAACAATGGAAGCAGGTGAGGGCATGACCAGCATGGCGGGTCAGGAGACTCCGTCACCACTATCCGTAGGGCAATGGAGACATAAACATATCCTCGACCTCGATGATTTTAGTAAAGATGAAATCAATCTCGTCCTGGAGATAGCTGACGGCATGGTGGATATCCTGTCACGCGAGGTGAAGAAAGTACCCACACTACGCGGTAAGACCATCGCCACCATGTTCTACGAACCCAGCACGCGCACACGTGCTTCATTTGAGCTGGCTGCGAAATATCTCAGTGCCGACACTATCAGCCTCGATGCTTCCAAGAGCAGTGTAACCAAGGGCGAGTCGCTGATCGACAGTTTGCGCACATTGCAGGCTTTGGAGGTTGATGTTGTGATAATCAGGCATCCCTGCTCCGGTGCTCCCTATTTAGCAGCCCAGTACCTCGAAAAGAGCATCATCAATGCAGGAGATGGTTGCCATGCACATCCATCTCAGTGCCTGCTCGACCTGTTCACACTTCGACGGTGCCTCGGCGACCTTTCCGATCGTAAACTGGTTATCGTCGGCGATATTATGCACAGTAGAGTAGCCCACTCATGGGTCTGGTGCTCGCGCTTCTTCGATATCAACCTTGTGCTTTGTGCCCCACCCACTCTTATGCCTATTGGTTTCCCCGAGATGTTGTCCATATGCGGGCTCAACCACGTAACCATTGAACATAACCTGGATACGGCTGTGGTGGATGCCGATATCGTTATGCCATTGCGCCTGCAAAAGGAAAGACAGCAAAGTGGTCTGATATCCACGTTACGTGAATACATCAGGTTGTATCAGCTTAACCAGGTTAGACTGAATAAAGCTAAGCCAGGTGCCCTGGTCATGCACCCCGGACCAATGAACGAGGGGCTTGAGATCAGTCATGAAGTTGCCTACGGAAGCCAATCACTTATTGAGCAACAGGTAACCAATGGTGTGGCCATTCGCATGGCTTTGCTGTACCTGGTCGCAGGGGGAAGAAACCGATGACGGAAAAAGAACTGTTGATTAAAAATGCCAGGGTCATAGATCCCTCACAGGACATGGATGAAAACTGCGACATCCTGATCGCCGGAGGAGTAATAAAAGATATAGCCAAAAATCTGTCATCAACAGGAGGGCAGAGTATCGATGCCTGCGGCCTCATCGCTTGCCCCGGATTCATAGATCTTCACTGTCATTTGCGAGAACCCGGCTATGAGCAGAAAGAGACAATCACGACGGGCGCAGCAGCGGCAGCACATGGCGGATTCACAACCATCTGCTGTATGCCCAATACTAATCCTCCGATTGATACGGCTGCCACGGTCAATTATATAAAGAATACCGCAGCCCTCAAAGCACCCCGGGTTAATGTCTTTTCCATCGGCTGTCTTACCAAAAACAGAGCGGGTAAAGAGCTCTCGGAAATGGCTGAGCTGGCTGCAGCCGGCTGCGTCGGGTTCAGCGACGATGGCGACTCTGTCAGCAACTCGCAACTGATGCTGCTGGCCATGAGGAATGCTGCCCAACTCGGCCTCCCTATTATCGATCATAGTGAGGACAGGGTGCTAACAGAAGGTGGACATCTGCACGACGGATGGGTTGCAGCCAGGCTGGGCATCAAAGGTTCACCATCAGCAGCCGAGGAGTCCATGATAGCACGTAATATAGCTCTGGCAGAGGTCACGGGGGTACATCTGCACTTTACACATATCAGTACACGCGGCTCTGTAGAGTTGATAAGGACTGCCCGTAGGAAAGGCCTCAACGTAACCTGTGACGTGACACCACACCATCTCACACTCACCCAGGAGCGTGTCATGCAAAGGCCGGCAAAGCAGGGTATTTCCCTATCCTACGACACACGGGCCAAGGTCAACCCGCCTTTGAGAACCTCCGATGACATCAAAGCACTGGTGG
>DFZI01000003.1:0-13392 GCA_002383665.1 Dehalococcoidia bacterium UBA4060 | reverse complement strand
GCTAAAATGTTCTCCTTGGGCAAGAATAATCCCTGGGAAGGACAGGTGCTAAAGGGTATGGTAGCAGCGACTTTTTATAACGGTGAAGCATCATTTGTAGATAAATCAATAAAAGGATCATTTAGTTAATGGCATCCAACAAAAAAGCCCTGTTAGTGCTTGAAGACGGCACATTCTATGAAGGCTCTTCATTTGGCGCTGAAACTGCGACTTATGGTGAGATTGTTTTCATCACCAGTATGACAGGCTACCAGGAGATGCTCACCGATCCATCCTTTGCCGGGCAGATCGTTGTCCCCACCTACCCTCTGATCGGCAATTATGGCATCAATAGTACCGATATAGAATCGTCCAAAATACAGGTCAGAGGATTCGTGGTGCGCGAACATTGTCCTACTCCCAGCCACTGGAAAAATCAAATGTCCCTGGACAGCTATCTCAAAAACAACGATATACCCGGCATCACCGGCATCGATACACGCAGCCTGACACGTCATATACGCTCACTGGGCGTGATGATGGGGATTATGTCTACTGATCTTACCGTGGCCGAATCGCTCAGGGAGTTAAAAAGTCTGCCCACCTATGATGCTACCGACTTTGTTAAAGAGGTCTCCACCACATCTAAATATAAGTGGGAAAATACCGTGGTAGAACCATCGAAATTCAACGTGGTTATCATCGATATGGGGCTGCGCTACAACATTGCTCGCATAATGGCCAGGCTGGGGTGCTCTCTTACTATTTTGCCCTGCACGGCAACTGCATCCGAGGTTATGGCCTTAAACCCTGATGGCGTCGTGCTGTCGCCCGGCCCCGGCGACCCTGCTCTGTTACGATATTCTATCGATATGGTCACAGCTATACTGGGCAAGGTGCCTGTTATGGGCATCTGTCTGGGGCACCAATTGATAGGACGTGCTCTGGGAGCCGATACCTTCAAGCTTAAATTTGGGCACCGGGGTGGCAACCATCCAGTACGCGACCTTGCTACAGGACGTGTACATATCACAACGCAAAACCATGGCTATGCTATTGCACCGGAGACGTTAAAGGGCGGTCTGGAGGTCAGCCACATTAATCTCAATGACGGCACTGTAGAGGGATTGCGGCATAACCAGATGCCTGTACTTTCTATACAATATCATGCCGAAGGTTCACCCGGACCGCAGGACAATCTTTACTTATTCGAAAGATTTATTCAGATGATGGAGCAGAGGAAATCAATTTAAATGGAAAAACCACATAAAGTACTTGTTATAGGGTCGGGGCCCATCATTATCGGCCAAGCTGCCGAATTTGACTACGCAGGAACACAAGCCTGCAAGTCCTTACGTGAAGAAGGGATAGTGACAGTCCTGGTCAACTCCAACCCTGCCACAATTATGACTGATCAGGGCATTGCCAACATCGTCTATATCGAGCCGCTGACCCTCGATGTAGTCAGCCGCATTATTGAACGTGAAAGGCCTGACGGCCTGCTACCCACGCTGGGAGGACAGACAGGCCTCAACCTGGCAGTAGAACTGGCTGATGCTGGCATACTTGATAAATATAACGTACGGCTTCTGGGCACACAGCTTGAAAGCATCAAGCAAGCCGAAGAACGTTCCCTGTTTAAAAAACTGATGAACGATATCGGTGAGCCTGTCCCGGAAAGTGTCACAGTCAACAGCGAGGAAGATGCCGTTGACTTCGCCGGCAAGATCGGACTGCCCCTGATAGTACGGCCTTCGTTTACATTGGGTGGAACTGGTGGGGGTATTGCTTATACCATGGATGACCTCAAGATCATAGTCAGCAGCGGACTCAATGCCAGCATGACGAAGCAGGTGCTGGTGGAACGATGTCTATTCGGCTGGAAAGAGCTCGAATATGAAGTTATAAGGGATTCGGCCGACAACTGTATTACTATCTGCAACATGGAAAATATGGATCCTATGGGCATACATACCGGAGACAGCATTGTTGTTGCACCGAGCCAGACGCTAACCGATAGGGAATACCAGATGCTGCGCTCGGCAAGCCTCAAGATCATCCGTGCTTTAAAAATTGAAGGCGGCTGCAATATACAGTTTGCACTCACACCCAGCCCGGCAGTGGCAAGAAGATGGGCACCTGACCAACTGAATGTAAAGCAGAGCGAATACTATATCATCGAAGTCAACCCCCGCGTCAGCCGTAGCTCTGCCCTCGCCAGTAAAGCCACCGGGTATCCCATTGCCAGGATAGCCGCCAAGATCGCCGTCGGCAAAAGACTGGATGAGATACCGAATAAAGTTACAGGCAAGACCATGGCGGCTTTTGAGCCAGCCCTTGACTACTGTGTGGTCAAGATTCCCCGCTGGCCGTTTGATAAGTTTGCCACCGGCGATCGTACGCTGGGCACTCAGATGAAAGCTACCGGAGAGATCATGGCCATAGATCGTTGTTTTGAAGCTGCCCTGCAGAAAGCCGTGCGCTCACTGGAGTTCGGCAAGAGATCGCTGTTGTGGGAGGACAAGGGTTGGGGCAATGACGGCACACTCGATTCATATCCTCTGTATCCCAACGATCTCCGCATCTGGGCAATCATGGCCGCCCTCAGAAGGGGAAAGCAGGTCGAAGAGCTATCGTTGCATACGGGCATCGATCCCTGGTTCATACAGAAAGCATCGAATATAATCGATATGGAAAAACGCCTGCTTTCCGAAACACTCAGCCGTGATCTGCTCTGGCAGGCAAAGCGGTTGGGATTTTCAGACGAACAAATAGGCACCTTGGCAGACAGGCTGCCTGAACAGGTTAGAGAACTACGCAAGGACTGGCAAATCAAGCCGGTATACAAGATGGTGGATACCTGTGCAGCCGAGTTTGACGCAGAGACCCCTTATTTCTACAGCACCTATGAAAAGGAAAATGAGGCCGAACCGATCGATGAGCGCAAGGCACTGGTGATCGGTAGCGGCCCTATTCGCATTGGCCAGGGCATAGAGTTTGATTATTGCAGCGTGCACTCGGCATGGGCGCTACAGGAGGCCGGCTACAGGAGCATCATAATCAATTCTAATCCCGAAACAGTATCTACTGATTTCGACACCAGTAATCGTCTCTATTTTGAAGGGCTGGACGAAGAGAGTGTGCGTAATATAATCGAAAATGAGTCCTTTCTGGACCAGCGTTACATTGACTGCCCATCTATTGTGCAATTCGGAGGCCAAACCGCTATTAATCTGGCCGGACCACTATCATCAAGCGGTCATTCTCTGATAGGTTCCTCCGCCGAAGCTATAGACTTGGCTGAAGACCGCCGTAGATTTGAGAGCTTTCTTAATAGTATAGGTGTTCCACAACCACCCGGCGCTGGTATTATGTCACTGAAGGAAGCGCTTGACACCGCAGACATGCTCAGCTATCCCGTGCTGGTGAGGCCAAGTTACGTACTGGGTGGCCGTGCCATGGAGATAGTCAATAATGATGAGGAGCTGACCAAATATATGAAACGCGCCCTTGACCTGGACAGCAGCCACCCCATTTTGATCGATAAATATTTCGAGGGCAGGGAAGTTGAGGTCGATGCTGTCTGTGACGGTACCGACGTGCTAATACCGGGCATTATGGAACATATTGAGAGGGCGGGAGTTCATAGTGGTGATTCCATAGCCATCTATCCCGGACTTAACCTTACAACGCGTGAAGTCAATACACTGGTAGACTATTCGGTCAAGATAGCACTGGCAATGCAGGTCAAGGGATTGATGAATGTACAGTTCGTCATCATGCCAGGCCAGGCAAATGAACAATCTTCAACCTATGTGATCGAGGTCAACCCGCGAGCCAGTCGGACAATACCATTTATCTCCAAGGTGACCGGCATACCCATGATCAACCTGGCTGTCAAGGTCATGTTGGGTATAAGCTTAAAAAAACAGGGCTATGGGACGGGATTATATAGGAAGAGACGGCTGGTCGGCGTCAAGGCTCCTGTATTCTCGATGTCAAAATTAACAGGCGTCGACACGTATCTGGGGCCAGAGATGAAATCCACTGGAGAGGTCATGGGCATCGACCATACCTTTGAAGGGGCAATGATCAAAGCCCTCATGGCAGCGGGACTGATACTACCTCCAGAAGGTAATCTGCTTCTCAGCATAGCCGATAAAAATAAGAAAGAAGCCCTGCCTATCATCAGGGGATTTCATTCACTTGGGTACAGACTATATGCCACGGAAGGCACGGCAGCATATATAGAAAAAAACGGCATGAGGGTTACTGCGATTGAGAAAAAACTCAGTCAGGGCAGCCCTAATATCATAGACCTGATTAGTAGTGGCACGGTTGATGGTATTGTCAATACCATTACAGGCGGCAGGATAGCGTTGCAGGATGGATTTCACATCCGGCGCGCGGCCGCAGAGCGCCGGATTCCCTGCTTTACATCGCTGGACACAGCCCGTGCAGCGCTCAAGGCACTTTCACAGGGTCAAAGAGTATACAGCATCAAACCGCTATCCGAATACCTGGCTTGAATAACCAATAAAAGGAGGAACAATTTGCCTCGGCGTAACGATATCAAGAAAATCATGATCATAGGCTCTGGCCCCATCATTATTGGCCAAGCCTGCGAGTTTGATTACTCAGGGACACAGGCCTGCAAGGCTCTCAAAGAACTTGGCTATGAGATAGTGCTGGTGAACTCCAACCCAGCAACTATTATGACCGATCCGGGTATGGCTCATATCACTTATATAGAGCCGTTAACTGTGGAGATGATGGAAAAAATTATCGAGAAAGAGCGACCAGACGCCCTCCTGCCCAACCTGGGCGGTCAGTCAGGCCTCAATCTCAGCTCCGAGCTGGCACAGGCCGGTATACTCTCAAAATATAATGTCGAGGTCATAGGTGTGGATATTGATGCCATCCGCAGTGGTGAAGATAGAATTACTTTCAAAGAGACAATGAGCCGGCTGGGCATTGAAATGCCTGAAAGCCAGGCTGTTTACACCATCGAAGATGCTGAGAAAGCAGCGGCTGAGCTCGGTTATCCCGTCGTGGTGCGGCCCGCCTATACTATGGGAGGAACGGGGGGAGGGCTGGTGTACAACATTGAAGAGCTACGCACTATTGCCAGCAGGGGTATTGCAGCCAGCCTTATCGGGCAGGTGCTGATTGAAGAGTCAGTTGAAGGCTGGGAAGAGCTCGAACTGGAGGTCGTCCGTGATAAAAAAAACCAGATGATCACCGTCTGTTTTATTGAAAATGTTGACCCCATGGGTGTTCATACCGGAGATTCATTTTGTACAGCGCCTATGCTCACGATCAGTAGCGAGCTTCAGAAAAAATTGCAGGACTATTCTTATAAAATTGTCGAGGCCATAGGTGTCATCGGCGGCACCAACATCCAGTTTGCTCATGATCCCAAGACAGATCGCGTAGTCGTAATCGAGATCAATCCCCGCACATCACGTTCATCGGCACTGGCTTCCAAGGCGACAGGTTTCCCCATTGCCCTGATCTCTGCCAAACTGGCCGCAGGACTGACACTTGACGAACTTCCCTACTGGCGGGATGGAACGCTGGAAAAATACACACCCTCCGGCGATTATGTGGTAGTGAAGTTTGCTCGCTGGGCATTTGAAAAATTCAAGGATGCCGAGGACAGGCTGGGTACCCAGATGCGTGCTGTGGGCGAGGTCATGAGCATAGGCAAAAATTATAAAGAGGCTCTGCAAAAAGCCATAAGATCGCTGGAGACTGGTCGCTACGGTCTAGGCTTCGCTAAAGACCTTAATACAAAGTCACTAAGCGAGTTGATGGATATGCTCAGAGAGCCGTCCAGCGAGCGCCAGTTCATTATTTACGAGGCCTTACGCAAGGGGGCAGGGATCGATGAGATTCATAATAAGACCCATATCAAACACTGGTTTATCCAGCAAACGAAGGAGCTGGTTGAGCTTGAAGAGGAAATACTAAAATATAAAGGCAAAAACCTTCCCGATGAACTTCTGAAAAAAGCCAAGCAGGAAGGTTTTGCCGATAAATACCTTTCTATATTGCTGGGAAAATCGGAGAGGGAAATACGTCACCAGCGCTTTTTCCTGGGTATCAAAGAGGGATGGGAGCCTGTCCCGGTCAGCGGCGTGGATAACGCTGCTTATTATTTCTCCACCTACAACGCCCCTGATAAAACGGTCAGCAGCAACCACAAAAAGGTCATGGTGCTGGGAGGGGGACCAAACCGGATCGGGCAGGGCATTGAATTTGATTATTGCTGTGTTCATGCTGCCTTCGCCCTCCGCGACGAAGGGTTTGAAACCATCATGGTCAACTGCAATCCGGAGACCGTCTCGACTGACTATGATACTTCTGACAAGCTTTATTTTGAGCCGCTTACCGTCGAGGATGTGCTGAGCATCTACGAAAAAGAGAAACCCGAGGGAGTCATCGTACAATTCGGCGGCCAGACCCCTCTTAACATTGCAGGTGAATTAAACTCCGCAGGTGTGAAGATCCTGGGTACAACGCCCGAGATAATCGATCTGGCAGAAGATCGTGGACGCTTTCGTGATATGATGATGAAGATGAAAATTCCTATGCCTGACTCTGGCATGGCCAGCAACATGGACGAAGCACTCAAGGTTGCTGCACAGATCGGCTATCCTTTGATGGTCAGGCCATCCTACGTGCTGGGTGGACGTGGCATGCAGATTGTTCATGATGAAGAAATGCTAAGACAGTACGTAAAAGCGGCTGTCGGCATAACACCCGATCGCCCCATCCTTATCGACAAATTTCTTGAACACGCAACCGAAACCGAGGCCGATGCCATAGCGGATGGATATGATGCTTTTGTGCCTGCCATCATGGAACATATAGAGCTGGCTGGTATCCACTCCGGAGATTCGTGTTGTGTCATACCCCCAGTCACCATACCCATAAAACATATGAAGACGATCAATGATTACACGCGCAGGATCGCACGTGAGCTAAATGTTGTCGGGCTGATGAATATGCAATATGCCATCGCTAAAGACACAGTTTACGTGCTTGAAGCCAACCCCAGAGCATCCCGCACAGTGCCACTCGTCTCCAAAGTATGTAATATACCCATGGCCCGCATAGCCACCCAGGTAATGCTGGGCAAAAAATTGGATTCGCTCAATTTAAAACAGAAAAAGATACCCCATTTTGGCGTCAAAGAAGCCGTTTTCCCGTTCAGTATGTTTCCTGAGGTTGATCCCATACTTGGACCCGAGATGAGATCAACAGGTGAGGTGCTCGGTATGGCTGATTCCTTCGGAATAGCCTTCTACAAGGCCCAGGAAGCTGCTGGACAGAGGCTTCCTGTCAGCGGGACAGTCCTTCTCAGCCTTTTCAGCAAGGATATGCCGGAAACACTGGAGGTTGCCAGACAGTTTGAAAAGCTGGGTTTTAAGATCAAGGCCACACGTGGCACACATGAATTCCTCAAGCAACACAAAATCAACTCCGAGATACTCAATAAGCAGCATGAGGGAAGGCCCAACATCGTTGATGGGATTAAAAACGGTGAAATACAGCTTGTCATTAATACCCCCAGTGGGAAAATGAGCAAACATGACGATTCGTATATACGCAAGACGGCGATAAAATATAAGGTGCCCTATATTACCACGCTCGCTGCAGCAGCCGCTGCAGCAAAGGGCATTGCTGCTTATGTCAAAGCACGGCCGGAGGCCAAGTCCCTGCAAAATTATCACAGAGATATCAGTTAACAGGATGAATTTGAAGCAGTTTAAGGCCAGGATCATATCCAACAAAGTGCTCCTCAGGTATCCGGGGGCAGAATACTATTTAATGGATTTACTTGCTGATGATAAACTCAGTGAGTTGATACCCGGCCAGTTCGTCATGCTTAAATGTGGCGGTGGCACTATTCTAAGAAGGCCAATAAGCATACATTCAGTAAAGCCTGACAATGTTATTGAACTGCTCTACGCATTATCATCCGGCGATCAGTCTTTACCATCTCACCACCAGGAAAATGATGCAATCAAGACCAATAACGAAAAAGGCAAGAAGCTGCTATCCCGATTAAAACAGAATAATGAGGTCGATGTTATCGGGCCGTTAGGAAATGGCTATAAAATGTGCGACAGATCAAAATCTCTACTGCTTGTAGCCGGGGGGATCGGGATCGCCCCCTTACGATTTCTTGCTGAAAGAGCTACGTCTATGCATAAGTCAGTTACCCTATTGATGGGTGCAAGATACCAGGATGGACTTTATCCACGCAGTCTGCTGCCTGAAACAATAAATATGGTCAATATCGTGGAAACTATTGATATGCATTCGAGTTATTCAAAAGGAATGGTAACAGATTTGTTGCCCCAATATGTTAATGATCATGACGAGGTATTCGCCTGCGGCCCCGTAGCTATGTATAAGGCAATGGAAGAAAAGCTGAGTGAGCTTAGCTTTGAGAGACCGGTGCAGATTTCACTGGAAGTACGCATGGGGTGTGGTTTTGGTGTATGCTACGGATGCAGCATCAAAACCAGGCAGGGCATAAAAAGAGTTTGCAAAGAGGGGCCGGTTTTTAATATAAAGGATATAATATGGCAGGAGGTTAAATTATGACGATTATTACCAAAAGGATTCAAATCAACACTAATGGTCACACAGACACCATTAATGTGACCACAGATATTTCCAGGGAGATCAACAACTCTGGAATCAATTCGGGCATCGTAACCGTGTTCATACCAGGTTCAACTGCAGGTATAAGCGCCATCGAATATGAGCCAGGACTGATATCAGATATTAAAGATATGTGGGAACGGCTGGTGCCTTCAACTATAAACTATGAACATAACAAAGCCTGGGGAGATGAAAATGGGCATTCCCATGTCCGTTCTTCCTTATTGGGACCTTCAATCACTATACCCTTTGTCAACAAGAGGCTTACGCTCGGTACATGGCAACAGGTCGTTATCGTGGATTTCGATAACCGTCCCAGGTCAAGGGAGATAGTACTGCAAATCATGGGAGAATAGAGCTATATTCTATGCTTTAAGGAGATCATTATGACCAGCACTCAAACGCTTGGCATTGTACTTTTCAGTATTCTGGGTGCATGTGTTTTCCTTGCGCTGGGGGCTTTCTTTGGTGGCAAGACAACCCCTGGCAAAGTTGGTATTTTTGCCGGTGTTTTAGCCATGATCACAGTGACTATTTTTGCAGTTTATTCCGCCTTTTATTTTCTCTAAGGATCCTGAATGGAGCGAAATAAAAAATGACACAGAGTTTTCAATGTATTTCCTGCGGTAATCAAAATGCATTTGGAGAGCCGGCCTGCACTAAATGCGGACAGCCATTCATATACAATTGCCCTATCTGTGGCAGCCACATCAATAACCGGTATGAGCGATGCCATGGATGCGGAGCTGCCTTTTACTGGGATACTCTAACACAGGCAAACGTTCAGGAAAATACCTCCCCCACCGCTACAGATGAGAGCCATGCATATCTTTCCGACCAGAGGCAAAATAAGACACCTGCAGATTTCACTCTACCCCCGACTTTATCACAGCCACCAACACCAAATGAAATATCCGGTAAGGCATTTGGATCTCAACAGCTTTCACAAAGCAAAGGTAGCTCTATATTTTCAAGCCCGAGGATATGGGTTACCCTAATTATCATTTGCGTTATACTTATGGGGCTATTGCTCCTGGTAGACTGGTTTATCAATAAGTGAACTGGAGGGTGATATGCCTGATCCAAAGTTATTGACCTATATAGTGATTGCAGTAATCGGGGCATGCCTGATGTTGACTTTGGGAGCTTTCCTGGGTAAAAAATTCAAGATATACAGGATCACTATTTTTGCCATTGCTGTAGCATTGATATCTATAGTCATATTCGCAATATATTTTGCTTATCTCGGTATCAGCGGGGAACTCTGAGCGAGATTTATGTCAGTAGCTATACTATACAGAGAAGAAGCAAATTTGCTCGGTTCCTATGCTGATACAGAATAACCCGATAGAGATATAAAACCGACTGAAAAGTGTTACGCTATTATTTAATAGTGTTTGGGAGAATCCATATATGAGCAAAAGATTGGCGCTGACCTTAACACTGATTGTAATTCTGACTACATTTTTTTCATCCTGCGTGCAGCAGAAGAAAACCATATTGCCCGGCCAGATGGCTACAGTCACCATAGGCGACCTCACATTATCGGTCTCGTCAGACGGTAATCTGGATATGCCCAATGAAGTACAGCTTAAGTTTGGCACACCGGGCACTGTCCAATCGATCCCTGCCGAGGACATGAAGGGCAAGCTCGTTAGAGCCGGTACGCTTCTGGCCAAGCTTGATGATACGACCCAGCGCCTCAATGTTCAGGCAGCGCAGTATAACCTTGAACTTGCCCTAAATAACGTTGTTCAAAGCTGCTGTGGCTCACGCTACCCAACCTTCTATTCACTGGCAACTGCTCTCATGCGTTTTGAACAAGCACAGAAAGAAATCTCAAGGGCAAGAGATAGCCTCATTAACCGGAACTATTATCAGGTTGCCTCCGACCTCTCGTTGGCCAGATATGACCTGGGTGCCACACGCTCAGTGTATTCCGACCCCAAACTTGATACCATACAGACGCAGTACAACGATCTTAATCAGCCTGCACAAGTTTATCCAGAGCTTCAATCCGTTATCGCTATTCTCGATGATCAACTCAAAATTCTGGACAATGTTCAAAAGCTGCTCGAATCAGGCGACTATTCAGCCACACTTGAGAATATCGACAAGCTGCTGGTCTCCCTGGATGAAGCGCATACTACTGTCAAGAACAACTCACGCCTGCCGGGTGCCTATACCTATCCTGACACTTCCACTTCCCTGGCCATCTCCAGAGAGGTACTCAATTCGCTGGCCGACATCGAAGCCATGATCTTTCAGGATGATTTTGACAGGATCAAGACTTCAGAAAAATTACGTATGGCACAGCACGACCTCGAAATGGCCAATATGATCCTTGATGAGTCTGAAACCATCTATCGGGCGGGGCTCAATCCCCAGGTCCTGCGCTCGTACAACATCAATATCGAAAACGCCTTTATCAATCTGGAAAAGGCCAAGCAGGAACTGCTTAAAACCGAGATCATTGCACCGTTCGACGGCACTGTCGTCGCCGTAGCCGTCAAGGTCAATGATCAGCTCTCCGCTTTCGACTACTCTGCCAAGACCGCTATCCACCTTGTTGACACTTCAACCATCCGCATGACCGGTGTCGTCGATGAAATTGATATCACAAAAGTTTGCGTAGGACAACAGGCTGTTATCACCGCGGATGCTCTTCCTGACCAGAAATTTAATGGTCATGTGACTTTCGTCTCTCCTTTCGGAACACTCCAGGCCGGCGTGGTCAATTTTCCCATCGAAATCTATTTCAATAGAGGTGAAAAGGTCGAATTGCTCAGGGGGGGTCTTACCGCCACCGCCGATATTTTTGTCGGGAAACATGATAACGTTATACAGGTGCCCAACCGCGCTGTTAAAGGCCTTTACGGCGACTATTGGGTCGAAGTTGTTATCGATGCCGAATCCGCCAAAACTGAAAAAAGGCCTGTTAAAATCGGCCTGCAAAATAAAAAATTTACCGAGATCATCTCTGGCCTCAGGGAAGGTGAACAGGTACTCACTGAAACTATCAAATGACGATTAAACAAATGGCTTAAGGGATATCAGATGGCAAGGAGAAGCTCCGTTGAGCATTATTGAGTTCATCTTGTCTTCATGGCAATCAATTACATCAAATAAGATGCGCTCATTCCTTACAGTGCTCGGTATTGTCATTGGCGTGGGTGCTGTTGTCTTCCTTGTCTCATTCGGAAGAGGACAACAGCAACAGTTGAACGCGGTCTTCGAAAATATGGGGGTCAATGCTATATACATTTCACCTGTCAGCCAGCAAATAACCGGAGGTGCCAGGCATGACCTGACAATTGAGGACGCCGAAGCATTAAGGGACAACAACAGGGTATCCGCCCTGGCGGCTGTGGCTGCCATGTATACCAAAATGCTTAAGTGTGTTTACGGCAATGAGACGCA
The DNA here is from genome assembly GCA_002383665.1 of Dehalococcoidia bacterium UBA4060. GTDB lineage: Bacteria > Chloroflexota > Dehalococcoidia > GIF9 > UBA5629 > UBA6808. The sequence continues at coordinate 1,314 of DFZI01000003.1, read as the reverse complement.
TACTATTGCTGTCAATGGGGCTACATTGTCTATTCAACAGATCCTGAACTATAAGGTCGCCACTGGCAATTTCTACTCAGCAGAGGATGAACGTAGAAATAACAACGTGGCAGTGCTCGGTCACCAGGTGGCTGCTGATATTTTCGGCGAAGTCAATCCCATAGGAGAAACGCTGCGCATTGGAGGACGAAAATTTGAGGTAATTGGTATTTTTGAAGAGAGGGGTGGCTTTATGGGTGGGAGCGCTGACAGTTTCATCATGATACCACTGACCACAATGCAGGCACGTTTCGGAATTGAGGCTACCCCTCAGGGCCACCCGGTACAGACCATCGTCGCTGAAGCTGTCAGCACCGATGAGATCAGCATAGCCAAGGAGCAGATCACTGAAATTCTACGGCAGCGCCATCACACCCGGGAGGGCGAAGAAAATGACTTTAATGTCATTGATATGAATGAGATACTCAAGCGTATGCAGCAGATGATGGCTATCTTTCAACTCTTTCTGGCCAGTGTAGCCAGTATTTCATTGATAGTTGGCGGAATAGGAATTATGAATATTATGCTGGTCTCTGTCACAGAACGTACACGAGAAATAGGTGTGCGTAAAGCCATCGGAGCCAAGAGGCTTGATATACTTGTCCAATTCCTGGTTGAATCAGCCCTGCTCAGTGTGAGTGGTGGCATCGTTGGGTTGTTGCTGGCAGTGATCGGCTCATTAGCAATAAAGGGTCAGATGGTAAATAACATGCCGATCAATGCACCTATCTCATTTGATATTGTGCTGACGGCACTGGCTGTAGCGCTATTTACTGGGATTGCCTCAGGCACATACCCAGCCTTTCGTGCCGCCAGGCTGGATCCCATCGAAGCCCTCCGTCACGAATAAATTCATTTCCCCTGGACTAAAGAAAGAAACTCTGCCCGCGTCACTGAACGTTTTTCAAAGATACCGCGCATGGCCGAAGTAACTACATTGCTGCCCGGTTTTTTTATACCTCGCATGGTCATACACAGATGTTCTGCCTGTATGACTACCGCTACGCCCTGCGGATCCAAAGATTCCATGATCACATCCGCGATCTGCTTGGTCATGCGCTCCTGCAGTTGCAGCCGCCGGGAATATATCTCCACCACCCTGGCCAGCTTGCTGATGCCCACTACCCGACCCTTGCTATTTGGTATATAACCTATATGCACAACACCATAAAAAGGCAGAAAATGATGCTCACACATGGAATAAAATGGAATATCCCTGACAATCACCATTTCATGATGGCCTGCTTCGAACCCCGTAGAAAGAACCTCCCGGGC